>NZ_JBEOXI010000049.1:0-41710 GCF_040296465.1 Streptomyces sp. NPDC002130 | reverse complement strand
GGGATGTCATCGAAGGGTTGGTGGCGCAGGGGACAACACTGTTGCTCACGACGCAATACATGGAAGAAGCAGAGAGGCTGGCCGACCAGATCGCGGTCATCGACCGCGGCTCGGTCATCGCGCGCGGTACCGCAGATCAGTTGAAGGCGCGGGTCGGGGGTGAGCGCATCGAACTGAGCGTGCACGAGGTCGAACATCTCGACATCGTGCGAGAGGAATTGCGCTCGCTTGCCGTGGGGGACATTCAGGTTCAAGAGAATGTCCGTCGCGTCACTGTTCCTGTCGACGACGGCACCGATGCCTTGGTTGCGGCGCTCAATCTTCTGTCGGTACGAGGCATCCGCGTGTTCGACGTCGGACTTCGCAGACCCACCCTCGACGATGTCTTCCTCACACTGACCGGGCACCAGGCTGAACTGGAGGATCAGAAATGACCGTGCAGATGGCGCTCGAAGACGGTTTGACCATCGCCAGGCGAAACTTGATCAAGATCAAGCGCGTTCCGGATCTGCTGGTGTTCACCACGTTGTCGCCGATCATGTTCGTGCTCTTGTTCGCCTACGTGTTCGGCAGCGCGATCTCTGTCCCGGGCACGTCGTATCGAGAATTCCTGATTGCCGGAATCTTCACGCAGACAGTCATATTCGGTGCAACCTGGACTGGTCTGGGGATGGTCGAAGACATCCAGAAAGGAATCATCGACAGATTTCGATCGCTGCCCATGGCTCCGTCTGCCGTGCTCACCGGCCGAACGTCGAGTGACGTGTTGATCAACGTCATCAGCTTGGTGGTCATGTCGTTGACCGGTCTTCTGGTGGGGTGGCTCGGCGGCGCGGCGATGATCCGTCTCTACCGGTTCGACCTGGACCGGGGGGTCATCGACGTGGAGACGCTCTCGCCATGGATCCTGGGCCGGGCCGCGAAGGGGCTCAACGAGCTGGAACGGCAGGAGATCGAGCTGAGCGGGGACGCCGACCGGTTCTCCGTCGAGATCGACTTCGAGGAGCGCTTCTCCGGTTTCGCGCCCGTGCCCGCCCGGCCGGCCCGGCCCGCCTCACAGGTGCTCGTCCCCGGCACCGTGGCGTACTGGCGCTTCGAGAAGCCGGTGGACGGCACGGTCCGTGACCTGTCCGGGCGGGGCAACGACCTCTCCCTCGTCACGGTGGGCGGCGGCACATTGGGCTGGTCGCCCGACCACCACCCCGACCAGCCGGGCCACGGCAGCCTGGAGTTCCAGGGGTTCAAGTCCCCGCTGAAGGGCGCCTACCTGCGCACGGCCGACGGCGCCCCGCTGAACAAGGCCACCTTCGGGGACGGTTACACCATCGAGGCGTTCTACCGCCTGCCCGCCGACTGGGACCCGGACCACAACGCCTGGTCGAGTCTGGTCTCCCGCACGGGCACGGGCGGCGCCGCCGGGAAGAGTGCCGACGACCCGGACGAGCCGCTGGCCACGCTGTCGCTGTCCAACGACCGTGAGCCGCAATGGGCGATGCGCCCGCTCAACCAGCAGGGCATCGCCACCAACTGGGGCCAGGAGACGCCGCTGGAGACCTGGTGGCACCTCGCGGTCGTCAACGACGGCAGGCACACCACGCTGTACGTCGAGGGCTGCCCGGTGCTGCGCAACCCCAAGGCTTCCTCCGTCGGCATCACCTCCGTCGGTCTCCCGTGGCTGCTGGGCGGCTACGAGTACGGCGGGAAGATCGACCAGATCCTGCACGGCCGGCTCGGCGACGTGCGGATCGTCGCCCGGGCGCTGCCCGTCACCTCCTTCATGAACCACTGAGATCCCGAAGGGCCCCGATCATGACCGAGCAGCAGCTGCCCGACTGGGCCGATCCGTCCGTCTCCCCCGCCGCCCTCGACCCGCAGGGCGTGTCCCGCCGCGCGCTGCTGCGCCGCGCGGGCCTGTTCGGCGCCGCGTTCGCCCTCGGCTCGGCGGCGACCGGCCGGGCCCAGGCCTTCGCCGCCGGTGACGGCGGGCCGCTGGGCGGTGAGGACCCCCGCCTCGCCTACCTCGTCGGCGACCATCACATCCACTCCGTCTACAGCCACGACGCCAAGTACACCTTCTCCCAGCTGGCCGCGAAGGGCGCTCGGTACGGCCTGGACTGGATGGTGTTCACCGAGCACTCCAACTTCGGGCACGCCGACTTCGGGGCCGCGATGGAGCACCGGGAGATCCTGAAGGCACGGTCTGAGAACCCCCGTCAGCTGATCTTCCAGGGCCTGGAGTGGTACATCCCGGCCGCCGAGCACTGCACGGTGTTCACCGCGCCCGGCCCGCACGAGGTCGACGTACTGACCCGCTTCGAGAGTGCTTACGACGGCAAGCTCCTCGCCTACGACAAGGGCGGCCCCGCCGACGCGGACACCGCCCGCAACGAGGCGCATGCCCTCAAGGGCCTCAAGTGGCTCGCGGAACAACGCCGTTCGGGCTACGTCGACGACGTGCTGGTGCTCGCCAACCATCCCATGCGGCTCGGTATCGACTCCCCGCACGAGATGCGCAACTGGCGGGACGCGGCGCCCGGGATCGTGATCGGCATGGAGGGCGCGCCCGGCGCCCAGGGCGCGGCCATCCCCGGCTGGCGGGGTGCCACGTCGATCCGCGGCGAGTACGAGAACAAACCGTCCGCGCAGTCCTGGCCCGGCTACCCCGCGGAGGCCTACCTCACCTACGGCGGCTTCGACTGGGCGACCGCGACCGTCGGCGGTCTGTGGGACTCGCTGCTCGCCGAGGGCCGGCTGTTCTCGGTCACCACCAACTCCGACGCCCACCGGATCGTCTTCGACACCTGGAAGAACGGCGACTGGCAGCCCGGGCAGACCTTCGACAACACCGGCAGGCTGCCCGACCCGGTGAACACCGGCACCCCGCAGCCGGGCAGTGACTTCTGGCCCGGCCAGTTCAGCCGTACGCACGTGGGCGTGACCCGCTACGGCTACCGCGCGGTCATGTCGGGATTGCGCGCGGGCCGGGTCTGGCTGGACCACGGGCATCTGCTCGACGGGCTCGACGTCCGCCTGTCCCGGGACCGCGACCGGGGCCGGGGCGTGACGCTCGGCGGCCGGCTGCGGGTCTGCAAGGGCGAGAGGCTCACCCTGAACGTCACGGTGACGACCGCGTCCCGGCCCAACCCGCAGGGGATCCTGCCCGAGTTGGCGCATGTGGACGTCATCCGAGGCGCGGTGCGCGGGCCGGTCACCGACCGCGACGCCTGGAAGGCCCCGGACACGCGGGTCGTCCGGACCGAGGACGTCTCCGGCCGCAAGGGCACCTACACCCTGCGCATCCCGCTGACCGCCGGCGAGGAGTCCTTCTACGTCCGGCTGCGCGGCAGCGACGGCAACCGCAACGGCGCCGGCTACCTCGGCGCCTCGGTCGACCCGCACGGGCCCGTCCCGCACCCGCCCGGGGACGGTGATCCGTGGGCGGACACCTGGTTCTACTCGAACCCGGTGTTCGTGGACGTCGAAGGCTCCTGACCCGGCGTACCAGCAGGTCACCGACGGATGGAGCGGAGGTACGGTGGGCCGCGTGACCGGTGAAGAGTCGCTGCGGCCCCAGTCCCTGATGCTGACGTTCCTGGGCGACCAGGTGCTCGGCCGTGACGTGTGCGTGTACTCGGGAAGCGTCATCGACGTGTTCGCCCGGGCCGGGATCGGCGAGCAGGCGACGCGCTCCACGCTGAGCCGCATGGCGGGCCGTGACCTGCTGCGCCGGCAGCGCGAGGGCCGCCGGATGTACTTCGGGCTGACCGAGCGCTCGGAGGCGGTGCTGCGCGACGGTGAGCAGCGGATCTGGCGGACGGGTGCCGTCAACCGCCGGTGGGACGGCACCTGGACGCTGCTCGGCTTCTCCCTGCCGGAGTCCTGGCAGCGCCAGCGGCACGACCTGCGCTCCCGGCTGACGTGGAGCGGCTTCGGTCCACTCTTCAACGGCCTGTGGATCGCTCCCGGCGAGGTCGACGTGTCGGCCCTGGTGGCCGAGCTCGGCCTGTCCGCCCACGTGAAGGTCTTCCGGGCGCACGCGGACACCGGCACGGACATCGGCCAGATGATCGAGGAGACGTGGGAACTGTCCGACCTGGCCGGGCGCTACGCGGGGTTCGTACGGCGCTGGCAGCCGTGGGAGGACGACCTGCCGGACGCCGACGACGCCCTCGTGCTGCGGCTGCGGCTCCAGACGGAGTGGTTGCAGATCGTCCGGCGCGACCCACGGCTGCCCGTCGGGCACCTGCCGGACGACTGGCCGGCCGAACAGGCCGAGAAGACGTTCCGGACCGTGCACGAACGGCTCTCACCGCTCGTCCGCGACGCCTCGGAACGCCTTCTGGACCTGGTGCCGGCGCGGCCTCAGGCGTAGAACCGCGACAGGCTCTGCAGCACCGCCGCGGGCTTGGTGCCGCCCTCGATCTCGATGGCGCCCTCGACGGTGATCTGCACGCCGCCCGGCACCTCCTCGACCTCGGCGAGCTTCGCCGTCAGGCGGATGCGGGAACCGACCTTGACCGGCGAGGGGAAACGCACCTTGTTGAGGCCGTAGTTGACCTTCGTCGTCACTCCCTGGACGTCCAGCAGCTCGGTGAACAGGGGAATGAAGAGGGAGAGGGTGAGGTAGCCGTGCGCGATGGGAGCGCCGAAGGGGCCGTCCTTGGCACGCTCGGGGTCCACATGGATCCACTGGTGGTCGCCCGTGGCGTCGGCGAAGGTGTCGATGCGCTCCTGCGTCACCTCGATCCACTCGCTGGTGCCGAGGTCACTGCCGGCGAGCTTCTTGAGTTCGTCGAGACCGTTGACGGTGATGCTCATGCGGATCCTTAACTCTGGCCGTAGCGCGTACGGACACGGGACTTGAGGAGTTTTCCGGAGGCGGTGCGCGGGAGTTCGTCCGCGAGGACCACCGATTTCGGGATCTTGTACTTGGCGAGGCGGCCCGCGAGCGACGCGAGCACCTCGTCGGGGTCGAGGGAGGCGCCCTCGCGGGGCACGACGACCGCGCGCGGCACCTCGCCCCACTTGTCGTCCGGCACCCCGATCACCGCGCACTCGGCGATGTCCGGATGGGCGAGGAGCTGGTCCTCGATCTCGGCGGGGTAGACGTTCTCGCCGCCCGAGATGATCATGTCTTTGATGCGGTCGACGATGTGGACGTAGCCGTCCTCGTCGACGTGTGCCGCGTCGCCGCTGCGGAACCAGCCGTCCGCGAAGGAGGCGGCCGTCTCCTCGGGCAGCCCCCAGTAGCCGGGCATGACGTGCGGGCCGCGCACCACGACCTCACCCACCTCGCCGACGCCGGCCGGTGCGAGGTCCGGCCGGACGACGCGGACGTCGCTGAAGAAGTGCGGCACACCCGCCGATCCCGCCTTGCTCACGGCGTGTTCGGCGTCCAGGAACAGCGTGCCGGGGGCGGCCTCGGTCATGCCGTAGCCCTGGAGGAAGGTCAGGCCCCGCTCCTGGTAGGCGGCGATCAGCGGGGTGGGGACCGGGGAACCGCCGCAGGTGAGGATGCGGAGCGAGGACAGGTCCGCCTCGGGCCAGCGCGGGTGGCGGGCCACCTGGTCGAACATCGTGGGCACGCCGAACATGAAGGTGATCCGGTGCCGTTCGATGAGGTCGAAGGTGGCGTCGGGGTCGAAGGCGTCGACCAGGACGCAGGTGCCGCCCTTCAGCAGGACCGGCAGCGTCAGCATGTTCAGGCCCGCCGTATGGAACAGCGGGGCGGAGACCAGGGCGCGTTCGTCGGCGATCAGGTCGGTGTCGACGAGGACGTTGACCGCGTTCCAGGTCAGGTTGCCGTGGGTGAGCATGGCGCCCTTGGGGCGGCCGGTCGTCCCCGAGGTGTACATGATGATGCAGGTGTCGTCGGCGCCGACCGGTTCGTCGACCGGCTCCTCGGACGCCTCCGCGACGGCCGCCTCGTACTCGTCGCCCACCTCCAGGTAGAGGCGTACGTCCGTGCTGCCCGGCAGGCCCGCGACGAGACCGGCGTAGGACGGGCCGTAGACGAGGGCCCGGGCTCCGGAGTCGGCGAGCTGGTAGGCGATCTCCGGTCCGGCGAGGCGGATGTTGAGCGGGACGAAGACCGCGCCGAGCGTGCCGGCCGCGAACAGGGTCTCCAGGTAGGAGGGATGGTTCGGGCCGAGGTAGGCGATGCGGTCGCCGCGCCGCACGCCCCGGGCGCGCAGGGCATGGGCCAGACGGGTGGTGCGGTCGTACAGCGTGGCGTAGTCGGCGGACGTTTCGCCGTGGATCAGGGCGGTGCGGTGCGGGGTCTTGCGGGCCCGGCGTGCGGGCCACGACCCCAGTCCCTCGTTGCGCATGTCACGCCCCTTACGGTGTCGTCAGCCCGAGCAGGCGGGCGGCGTTCTCCTTGAGGATCTTCGGCCGGACCTCGTCCTTGATCGTCAGCTTGTAGAAGTCGGCGAGCCAGCGGTCGGGGGTGAGGACGGGGAAGTCGGAGCCGAAGAGCACCTTGTCCTTGAGCAGGGTGTTCGCGTACTGCACGAGCTGCGGCGGGAAGTACTTCGGCGACCAGCCGGACAGGTCGATGTGCACGCCCGGCTTGTGGGTGGCGACGGCGAGGGCCTCGTCCTGCCAGGGGAAGGACGGGTGCGCCAGGATGATCTTCAGGTGCGGGAAGTCGGCCGCCACGTCGTCCACGTGCAGGGGGTTGGAGTACTTCAGCCGGATGCCGCCCCCGCCGGGGACCCCGGCGCCGATGCCCGTCTGGCCGGTGTGGAAGAGGGCGATCGCGCCGGTCTCCTCGATCACCTCGTACAGGTCGTACGCCACCGCCCGGTCGTTGGGGAAGAAGCCCTGGATGCTGGGGTGGAACTTGAAGCCCTTCACCCCGTACTCCTCCACCAGCCGCCGGGCCTGTCTGACGCCCGCCCTGCCCCGGAAGGGGTCGATGGAGGCGAAGGGGATGAGGACGTCGGCGTTGGCGGCGGCCGCCTCGGCGACCTCCTCGTTCGGGACGGGCGGGGTGCCGGTCGCGGACTCGGCGTCCACGGTGAAGATGACGGCGGCCATGTTCCGCTCGCGGTAGTACGCGGCGGTCTCCTCCAGTGTCGGCTTCCGCTTGCCCTCGACCTTGAAGTAGGCGGAGGAGGCGTCGTGCAGGTCGTCGTCCAGGGAGGAGTGGCCCTTGGAGGACACTTCGGCGTGGGTGTGGACGTCGATCGCGACCAGGTCGTCGACGTTCATCGAGCGGTCCATCACGCCTCCGGGAACTTCGGCGCCGGGATGCCGACCGACTGGAGCTCGGCACCGACCGAGGTGGGCCAGGCGTCGGCCAGCGTGCCGGGGGTCCAGCCGCCGTCGGCGTACGCCGCCTTGATCTCCTGCGGATGGGACCAGAGTGCCACCTTGTCGCCGCCGATGCCGATGGCCTGGCCGGTGATGCCCCGGGCGGCCTCCGAAGCCAGGAAGGGGACCAGGGCGGCGCAGTCCTCGGGGGTGCCGAAGCCCTCGCCCTTGCGCAGGAAGTCCGGCAGCGGCTCGCCGCTCTTCATGGCCTCGATGTACGGGGCGAAGGCGGGGATGGTCTCGGTCATCGCGGTGGCGGCGACCGGCACGATCGCGTTGACGGTGATGTTCGCGCGGCCCAGTTCCATGGCCCAGGTGCGGGCGAAGGCGGCGATGCCGGCCTTGGCGGCGGCGTAGTTGGTCTGGCCGAAGTTGCCGCGCTGCCCGGCCGGGGAGCCGACCAGGATCAGCGAGCCGCCCTCGCCCTGCTCGCGCATCCGCACGGCGGCGGCGCGGGCGCAGGTGAAGGTGCCCTTGAGGTGGGTGGTGATCACCGCGTCGAAGTCCTCGTCGGTCATCTTCCACAGCACCTTGTCGCGCAGGATGCCCGCGTTGGTGACGAGGACGTCGAGGCGGCCGAACTCCTCGACCGCGCGGTTCACCAGCCGCTCGGCGGCCTCGGAGGTGCCGACCGGGACGACTTCGGCGACGGCCTTGCCGCCCGCTTCCGCGATGGACTTCACGGCCGCCTCGGCCACCGCCTCGTCGACGTCGTTGACGACCACGGCCGCGCCGTGGGCGGCCAGGGCGTGGGCATAGGCGAGGCCGAGGCCGCGGCCGCTGCCGGTGACGACGGCGACCTTGCCGGAGAGATCGA
Source organism: Streptomyces sp. NPDC002130 (assembly GCF_040296465.1). Classification (NCBI taxonomy): domain Bacteria; kingdom Bacillati; phylum Actinomycetota; class Actinomycetes; order Kitasatosporales; family Streptomycetaceae; genus Streptomyces; species Streptomyces sp. NPDC002130. The sequence continues at coordinate 33,576 of NZ_JBEOXI010000049.1, read as the reverse complement.
TGCTGGGCACGGGTGGGGTCCCTTCACGAGCTGATGCGGGTGGTGCGGGCTGCGAGATCGAAGCTAAGAGCAATAATTGTTGACGTCAATAGTTGTTGATGACCCTCGGGTGCGGGATGCTGGAATTCTCACCACGCACCGAGCACAGGGAGCCCGCCATCGCACGCCAGAACGTCACCCCGAAGCCCATCGACGCCCATGAGCCATGGATGCGCGGACTGCACGCCGACACCGGCTACCTGCTGTACCGCCTGGGCCTGCGCTCGGGGCAGCTCTTCAACGCCTGCCTCCAGGAGTCCGGTCTGCGCCTGCGCCACTACGCGGTGCTGCGCTTCCTCGCCACCACCGACGGCGCCCTGCAGCGCGAACTGAGCACGCGGCTCGGCTACGACCCGAGCGCGATCGTCGGCCTGGTCGACGACCTGGAGAAACTGGGCCTGGCCGAGCGCCGCCCCTCCCCCGACGACCGCCGCAGCCGCATCGTCGTCCTGTCCGAGAGCGGCCGCGACTTCCTCCGCGACACCGACGAGGACGGCCTGCGCGTGACCGGTGAACTGCTCGGCCCGCTGGACCCGGCCGAGCGGGAGACGCTGCACGCGCTGCTGCTGCGGATCGCGGAGGACGGCCTGAACTGATGTTGTGCAAATGATTGACGGCTGCACGATGGATGCATAACTTCACGGACCAACCGCGCCCCGTCCCCAGGGAGCCCACCGTGCAGCCATCTCCGTCCGCCCCCCAACCCTCCCCCGATTCCCGGCAGTTGCGCCGGGTCGCCGTGTCCGGCCTGCTCGGCACGACCGTCGAGTTCTACGACTTCCTCGTCTACGGCACCGTCGCCGCACTCGTCTTCGGCGAACTGTTCTTCCCGCGGGCCGACCCGGCCGTCGGCACCATCGCGGCGTTCGGCACCTTCGCGGCGGGCTATCTCGCCCGGCCGCTCGGCGGCATCGTCTTCGGGCACTTCGGCGACCGGATCGGCCGCAAGTCGATGATGCTGCTGACCATGGTCCTGATGGGGTCCGGCAGCTTCCTCATCGGCCTGCTGCCGACGTACGACACCATCGGCGTCTGGGCGCCGGTGCTGCTGGTCGCCCTGCGCGTGGTGCAGGGCATCGCGATCGGCGGCGAGTGGGGCGGCGCGATGCTGATGGTCGTCGAACACGCCGAGCACGCCCGTGGTGCCCGGCGCGGCCTGTGGTCCAGCTTCACCCAGCTCGGCGCCCCGCTCGGATCCGTGCTGTCGGCCGGTGTGGTCACCCTCGTCGCCACGCTGCCGGACGACGACTTCCGCTCCTGGGGCTGGCGGGTGCCGTTCCTGCTGAGCATCGTGCTGCTGGCCGTCGGCCTGTTCGTGCGTCTGAAGGTCGCCGAGAGCCCGCTGTTCGCACAGGTCAAGAGGGAACCGGTGGACCGGCCCCCGATCGTGGAGGTGCTGCGCCGGCCGAAGCCCGTGCTGCTGGCCGCCTGCGTCGGCATCGGCGCGTTCACCGCACAGTCCCTGCTGACGAGCTTCATGATCTCCTACGCCGTCGACGAGGGGTACACCCGACCGCAGGTGCTGACCGCGGTGACCGTCGCCTCCTGCGTGGCCCTCGTCGTCCTGCCCGCCGCCTCCGCCCTGTCGGACCGGGTCGGCCGCCGACCGGTCGTCCTCGCCGGTGCCGTCGCCTCGGCGGCGCTCGCGTTCCCGGTGCTGGCCCTGGTCGACTCCGGATCGCCCGGTCTGCTGATCCTCGCGCTGACCGTGGGCCACGGCGTCGCCCAGTCGACGATGTACGGCCCTCTGGGCGCCCTGCTCACCGAGATGTTCGGCACCCGCGTCCGCTACACCGGCGCCTCCCTCGGCTACCAGGGGGCGACCCTGATCGGAGCCGGGTTCTCCCCGCTGATCGCCGGCGGTCTCCTGGCCTCCTTCGGCGGCGGCAGCACCCCCGTGTCGCTGCTGCTGTGCGCCGGCGCGGCCGTCACCGCGGTCACCGTGTGGCGGCTGCGCGAGACGCACACGGACGCCCTGGACTCCCCCACCGCCGCCCCCGCCCTGGAAGGAACCCCGCGTTGAGGATCCGCCTCGCCCTGCTGACCGCCTGCCTGTCCCTGGGGGCGACCGCCCTGCCGGCGCAGGCCGCCGCCACCGGCTCGCACCTGGAGGGGCGGCTCTCCTCCGGCGCCGCGTACGTGATGGACGTCCCCGCGTCCTGGAACGGCACGGTCCTGCTCTACAGCCACGGCTACACCCCGGCCGGAGCCCCCAACCCGGCCCAGAACGCCCCCGGTTCCGCCGCACGCGACAAGCTGCTGGCCGAGGGTTACGCCCTGATCGGCTCCTCGTACGCGACGAACGGCTGGGCGGTCACGGAGGCGGTGCCCGACCAGCTCGCCACGCTGGACCTGTTCACGCAGAGGTTCGGGGCGGCCCGGCGGACGCTCGCCTGGGGCACCTCGTACGGCGGATTCGTCACCAGCATGCTCGCCGAGCGGCACGGCGGGCGGTTCGACGGCTCGCTGTCGATGTGCGGGCTGGTGCAGGGCGGGGTCGCCAACTGGAACAGCACCCTGGACCCGGTGTTCGCACTGCGTACGCTGCTCGCCCCGGACTCCGGTGTGCGGCTCGCCGGGTTCGCCGACCAGGCCGAGGCGGTCGCCGCCGGCAAGGCGCTCACCTCGAAGGTCGACGCGGCCCAGCAGACCCCCGGGGGGCGGGCCCGGATCGCCCTGGCCGCCGCCCTGCACAACATCCCCGGCCACAACGACGCCTCGCAGACCGAGCCGGGCCCCGGCGACTGGAAGACCGCGCAGTCCAACCAGTACGCCGCCGTACGGGGTCTGCTCCAACTGCCCGCGTTCAGCTGGCGGCAGGAGGCCGAGAGCCGGGCGGGCGGCAACCCGTCCTGGAACACGGGCGTCGACTACTCCTCGATGCTCGCACGGTCCCCGCTGTACAAAGAGGTGACGGAGCTCTACAAGGAAGCGGGACTGTCCTTGCGCACGGACCTCTCGGCCCTGGGCCGGGCACCCCGGGTCTCGGCCGACCCGTCGGCGGTGCGGTGGATGCGCAACACCAGCGTGCTCTCCGGCCGCCTCACCGACCCCCAGCTGACCATCCACACCACCGGTGACGCCCTGATCCCGGTGCAGTCGGAGAGCGCCTACCGGCGTGCGGCCACCGCGTCGGGCGCCGCCGGGCTCCTCCGTCAGGCGTACGTGGACGCGCCGGGCCACTGCACCTTCACCCCGGGCGAGACACTGGCCGCCCTGCACACCCTGGAGCACCGCCTGGACACCGGCCGCTGGGACACCTCGCCGGGCGCCCTCAACTCCCGTGCGACGGCCGAGGACCCCAAGACCGAGCCCCGCTACCTGCCGTACCGCCCGAGCACCTACCCCCGCCCCTACGATCTCGCTCACCCGGGAGACGCCCGGCCATGACCGCCCCCACCGCGCCCGACCGGCTGCTGTCCGTGCTCGCGGCCTTCGACCACGAGCATCCGGCGCTGTGCCTGACGGACATCAGCCGGCGGGCCGGGCTGAGCCTGACCACCGCGCACCGGCTGGTGGGCGCGCTCACCGAGTGGGGCGCCCTGGAGCGGGACGAGTCCGGCGTCTACCACGTCGGGCTGCGGTTGTGGGAGCTCGCCGCGCTGGCCCCGCGCGGCCTCGCGCTGCGGCAGATCGCACTGCCGTACCTGGAGGACCTGTACGAGGCGACCCACGAGAACGTGCAGCTGGCCGTGCGGGACGGCCGGGACGTCGTCTACATCGAGTGGCTGTCGGGGCGGTCGGCGGTGGGCGTGCACATCCGCGTCGGCGCCCGCTGGCCGCTGCACGCCACCGGCGTCGGCCTCGCCCTGCTGGCCCACGGCGACCCCGTGTTCCGCAAGGAGTACTGCGAGGGCGAACTCGCCTCCTTCACCCCGTACACGATCACCGAACCGGAGCGGCTGCGGCGGGTCCTCGCCGAGGTGCGCAGGTCGGGGGTGGCGGTGAGCGACCGCCAGGTCACGGAGGACGCCCTGTCGGTGGCCGCCCCGGTGCGCGGCGCGGACGGCACGGTGACCGCCGCCGTGTCGATCGTGGTGCCCCACGCCGACGCCCAGGTGCCGGTGCTGGGCCCGGCGGTGCGGGTGGCGGCACGGGGAATCTCGCGGGCGATGGGGTGGCAGCCCTGAGCGGCGCCGGGGAACCCGCGGGCACTGGGGCGGCAGCCCTGAGCGGCGCCGGGGACCTCACGGGCACTGAGGTCACAGCCCTCAGCCGTGCCGGGGACCTCACAGGCACTGAGCACAGCCCTCAGCCGTGCCGGGGACCTCACAGGCACTGAGCACAGCCCTCAGCCGTGCCGGGGACCACACGGGCACTGAGGCCGCAGCCCTCAGCCGTGCCGGGGACCTCGCGGGCACTGGGGTCGCAGCCCTCGGCGGTGCCGGGGCTCGACGGGCGCCGCACGCCCGTGGGTTCAGGCTTCCCGGGCCGGGGTCATGGCCCAGCGGATGGTCCGGGTCAGGGCCCGGCCGGTGGGGCGCACGGCGAGGTCCTCGACGACCGGTACCCGGGGGAGCCACAGCATGCCGCGTGCCCAGGGCGGCAGCAGGGTGACGGCGTTCGCGGCCAGCCCGCCGTAGAAGGGCCGGACGGCCAGGGGCAGGGGAGGCTGGAGCAGCAGGAAGCGGGCGGCCGCCCGGGCCTCGGGCGTGGCCCGCAGTTCGGGCCGGTAGGCCGTCAGGCACTCGGCCAGTTCGGTGCGGCTGCGCGGCGGGTCGACCGCCCCCAGCGCCTCGGCGACGCGCGCGGTGTCGGCGACGTAGGCGTCGTAGCCGGCGTCGTCCAGCGGCCGGGCCCCGTAGCGTTCGTGGGCGCGCAGGAAGCTGTCCGTCTCGGCGGCGTGCACCCAGCCGAGCAGATTCGGATCGGCCGCGTGGTACGGCACGCCCTCCGCCGTGGTGCCGCGGATCCGTTCGTGGATGCCGCGTACGTGGTCGACCGCCTGCTGGGCGTCCGCGGCGGTGCCGTACGTCGTGACGGCCAGGAAGGTGCTGGTGCGCTGCAACCGGCCCCACGGGTCGCCGCGGAAGCCGGAGTGACCGGCGACGGCCGCCATCGCGAGGGGGTGCAGCGACTGCAGGAGCAGCGCGGTCAGCCCGCCGATGAACATCGAGGCGTCGCCGTGGACCGTGCGGATCGGCCGGTCCGGCCCGAACCAGCGCGGGCCGGGGGTGTGGTGGATACGGGCACGGGTCGCGGGCCCGCCCGGGCCGGCGACGCGGCGGAACAGGGCCTGGCCCAGCTGTTCTCGGACTCCGGTCAGCACGGTCGGCCTCCCTTCTCCTGCTGACCAGTGTCCGGCATGACCGGGCCGGGTGTGCCGGGCCGCCAAGCGGTCGTGCCTGCCCAGGCCCGCCGGGGGGTGACCGTGCCCGTCCGGGCCGGGTGTGCCGGGCCGGGCGGGGGTGGCCGTGCCCCCCGGCCTGCCGGGGCGGGCTCTGCACCCGGCCATGCCGCGCGCCGGGGTCAGGAACCCGGGCCGGACGCGACACGGTCGGCCCGGCCCCCCGCGCCGAGCGGCCCGGTGTAGCGGACCGGGCCCGCGGCCTCCAGGCGGGGCAGTGCGCGGCGCGCCACGCGCAGGACCACCGGGGGCATGGCCGGGCGTATCGGCTGGGCCAGCCGCAGCCACCCCGGGGCGTAGACGGCCGTACGCCGCCGCTCCATGCCCCTGACCAGGCGTGCGGTCACGACCTCCACGGGATACACGCGGCGGGCCGGCGGGGGCATGTGCAGACGCAGTTCCCGCAGGACCGCGTACCGGTCGGCGTCGCGGATCATGTCGGTGTCCGTCCAGTTGAGGTAGGCGATGCCGACCCCGACCCCGCGGTGCGCCACCTCGGCCCGCAGTGAGTGCGCGAAGGCCTCGACCCCCGCCTTGGAGGCGCAGTAGGCGCTCATCAGCGGGGCGGCGCCGATCGACGCCAGAGAGGCGATCTGGAGGAAGTAGCCCGCCGTGTCGAGCAGGTCCGGCAGGAACGCCCGGGCGGTCTGGGCACTGCCGGTGAGGTTGACGTCGATCACGCGGCGCCAGGCCGCCGGGTCGGAGGCCAGCAGGGAACCGCCCTCGGCGATGCCGGCGTTCGCCACCACGGCGGAGGGACGGCCGAGGTGGGCCCGCACGGTGTCCGCCGCGGCCTCCAGCGCGCCGAGGTCGGTGACGTCGGCTTCCAGGGCGAGGGCCGGGCCCGGCAGCGAGGCGGCCACCGCGTCCAGGGCGGTTTTCTCATGGCCGACGAGCGCCACCCGGGCGCCGCGCCGGGCGGTTTCGCGGGCCAGTGCCGCTCCCACGCCACGGGCGGCTCCGGTGACGACCATCGTGCGCTCGGCGAGCGGACTGCTGCGCATGGGCTGCTCTTCCTTCCGGCGTGGGGCCCGCCCCCGAGGGTGTCAGCGCCTGGCTCCGGTGCGGTCGCGGCGGGCCAGGAGCCGCTGGGCGTGGGCCAGGCCGGGGGGCCGGTTGCGGCGCAGGGCGGCCCGGGCGGCGTTGGCCCCGGGTGCGCCGTGCACCCCGCCGCCCGGGTGGGCTCCGGAGGAGGCGAGGTACAGACCCGGCACCGGCGTCTCTGGGCGGCCGGTGCCGGGCAGGGGCCGGAAGACGAGCTGCTGGTGCATGGCGGTGGTGCCCCCGTTGATGGCGCCGCCCGCGAGGTTGCCGTCGAGCGCCTCCAGGGTCGGGGGCGCCAGGATGCGGCGGCCGCGGATCAGCGAGCGGAAGCCGGGCGCGAAGCGCTCCACCTGGCGTTCGACGCGGTCGGCCATGAGCTCCTGGTCCTTGGTGCCCCAGCGGCCGGTGATGCCCTCGTCTGCGGCGTCGGCGCGGATCTCGTGGGGGATGTGGGTGTAGGCCCAGGCCGATTCGGTGCCCTGCGGGGAACGGGAGGCGTCGGAGGTGGTCATCTGGCCGAAGATCAGGAACGGCCGGTCCGGGACCTCCCGCATGGCGATCTGCGCGGCGAACCGGGTCAGCTCGTCCATGCCGTCGGCGAGGTGCACGGTACCGGCCCGGGACGCCTGCTCGGCCTGCCAGGGCACCGGGCCGTCGAGCGCCCAGTCGACCTTGAACGTGGCGAAGTCCCACTGGAAACGCCGCAGGTCGTCGAGGACCTGCGCGGGCAGGTGCGCGGGGTCGAGGAGCTCGCCGTACAGGGCGGGCACCGACACGTCCGCCAGCACCGCCCGGCGGGCCCGCACCGCGTCACCGGCCGCCGTGCGCACGCCGACGGCCCGCCCGCCGCGGACCACGACCTGCTCCACGCGCTGCCCGCAGCGCACCCGGCCGCCCCGGGCCTCCAGGCGGTGCACCAGGGCCGAGGTGAGCGCGCCGGAGCCGCCGGCCGGGACCGGGAAGCCGTAGGTCTGGCCCAGCATCGTCATCAGCCAGCCGAAGCCGCCGCTGCCCGCCGATTCGGGGGCGAGGTCGGCGTGCAGGGCGTTGCCGGCCAGCAGCAGGCGCCCGCCCTGACCGCGGAACTCCTCCTCGCCCAGGCGGCGTACCGGCAGCACCAGGGTGCGGGCCATGCGCAGTCCGCCCGCGGCCCGCAGCCGCCAGGCGAGCCGCGCCGAGGCCCGGACGGGCGGGAACGGGGTGAACAGGGCGTCCAGGATGCCGGGGCGCACGCTCTGCCAGACGTCGTACAGCCGCTGCCAGGAGGCTCCGTCGCCCGGCTCGAAGGCGTCGAGGGAGGCGGCGGTGGTGTCGGCGTTCCGGTCCAGGACCGCGCAACTGCCGTCGGTGAGGGGGTGGGCCAGCACGCTGGGCGCGTGGCTCCAGCGCAGTCCGTGCTCCTCGAGGCGCAGCCCGGCCAGCACGGGCGAGGCGGCGGCGAGGGGGTAGAAGGAACTGAACAGGTCGTTGACGAACGCGGGGTCGACGCCCCGGTCGTGGCGCACGGCGCCGCCCGGCTCGGGCTGCTCCTCCAGTACCTCGACGTGCCACCCGGCGTCCGCGAGTACGTTGGCGGCGACCAGGCCGTTGGGGCCCGCGCCGATCACCACGGCGTCAGGCATCGCGGGCCCCACCCGTGTCGGGCCCGACCGTCACCTGGCCGAGGCCGCGGCGGGTGCCTCCCGGGACCTGTGCCTCCGCCTCGCACAGCCTCGCCAGCCGGGCGAGCATGGCGCGGTGGCGCAGCTGGATCAGCGCCTCGAAGCCGACGTTGTGCAACCGGCCTCCCGCGCCGCGCAGCGGATGCTCGTCCACGATCACCAGGCAGTGTTCCCCCCAGGGCCGCAGTTCGATCGCGATGCGGGCCGAGCCGAGCGGACCGGCGTGGGCCTCCAGCTCCAGCCGGGAACCTTCCTCGCAGTAGCGGACGATCGTCTCGTTGTTGAGCCGCATCGGGCCGAGCCGGACCTCGTAGCGGATCGCCGCTCCGGTGCGTGGCCACTGTCCGCGCACCGGGTGGGACTCGGAGGTGCCCACCACCCATTCGGCGTAGCGGTCGCCGTCGGCGAGGACGTCCCATACGGCGCCCGGACCGACTCGGATCAGGTGATGGCGAACGGCCACGGATGCCTCCTGCTGCTCGACCGGTAGTCCGTCGACCCCCCGAGTGCCCCGGAACCCCTTGTTCAACAGCACGCAGCCCGGCAGGGCCGGACCGGGCGGTCCCCTTCAAGGAGTGCACTCACGCACCGCCCCGCACCAATCCCGGCTTTACCTCTTGACGCCCCAGGGCGCGTGGAGCACATTGACGGCACTTTGAGAGCGCTCTCAAGCCGTTCTCGTCCCGTCTCCCATCCGAGAGGCATCCCCACATGAGCGACACCACCGGCACCTCCCCCAGACGGCGTCCGCTGCGGCGGGCGTTCGTCGCCGTGGTCAGCACCCTCGGGCTCGCGGCGGCCGCCTCCGCGGTCGCCACCCCGTCCGCGAACGCGTCCGCGCCGCCGCCCCCGTCGGGCTGGACACAGCTGTTCGTGGACGACTTCAACGGCGCCGCCGGCTCCGGCGTCAACACCTCGAACTGGCAGTACGCGACCGGCAAGGGCTACCCGGGCGGCCCCGCCAACTGGGGGACCGGCGAGATCGAGACGATGACGAACAGCACGGACAACGTCTCGCTCGACGGCAACGGCAACCTGCGCATCACGCCCCGGCGGGACGCCGCGGGCAACTGGACCTCCGGCCGGATCGAGACCAACCGCACCGACTTCCAGCCCCCCGCCGGCGGCAAGCTCCGTGTCGAGTCGCGCATCCAGGTGCCGAACGTCACCGGCGCCGCCGCCAAGGGCTACTGGCCGGCGTTCTGGATGCTGGGCGCCCCCTACCGCGGCGACTACTGGAACTGGCCGGCGGTCGGCGAGCTGGACATCATGGAGAACACCCAGGGCATGAACACCGTGTTCGCCACGATGCACTGCGGCACCTCCCCGGGCGGCCCCTGCAACGAGACCAGCGGCATCGGCGGCTCGACCACCTGCCAGGGCACGTCCTGCCAGTCCGGCTTCCACACGTACCGGATGGAGTGGGACCGCTCGACGAGCGTCGAGGAGATCCGCTTCTACCTCGACGGCGTCAACTACCACACCGTGCGCGCCAACCAGGTCGACGCGACGACCTGGAAGAACGCAACCGACCACGGCTTCTTCGTCATCCTGAACGTCGCGATGGGCGGCGGCTTCCCGGACGCCTTCGGCGGTGGCCCGGACGCCGGGACGCAGCCGGGTCACGCGATGGCCGTCGACTACGTGCAGGTGCTGTCGTCCGGCGGCGGCACCACGCCTCCCCCGGCCGGCGGCCGCGACGCCTACGGCACCATCCAGGCCGAGTCCTACGACGGCCAGTCCGGCGTGATCACCGAGACGACGTCCGACTCCGGCGGCGGCCGGAACGTCGGCGCGCTGGCCAACGGCGACTGGCTGCACTTCAAGGGCGTCGACTTCGGCTCCTCGGCGGCCCGGCAGTTCAGCGCCCGGGTCGCGAGCGGGGCGGCGGGCGGCGTCAGCGGGCTGGTCGAGGTGCGGCTGGACAGCAGGAGCAGCGCGCCCGTCGGGAGCTTCGCGGTCGGCAACACCGGGGGCTGGCAGTCGTGGCGGACCGTCCCGGCCAACATCGGCGCCGTGACGGGCACGCACGACGTGTATCTGACCTTCACCAGCGGTCAGCCGGCCGACTTCGTGAACGTCAACTGGTTCACCTTCGGACACTGACGGCATGGGAGAAGGGGCTCCACGCGCGCGTGGAGCCCCTTTTCGCCGCCCTCAGCGCAACTCCGCCCGAAACGCCGCCGGGGTCTGCTCCGTGTGCTGGTGGAAGAACTTGGAGAAGTTCGCGGCGTCGGGGAAGCCGACCGCCACGCCGACCCGGCCGATCGGCAGTTCGGTATGGGCGAGGAGCCGCTTGGCCTCCAGGACCACCCGCTTGTCGATGAAGGCCTTGGGGGTCTCCCCGGTCGCGGCGCGCACGGCACGGACCAGCGTGCGGCGGGAGTAGCCGAGCGCGTCGGCGTAGGCGCTGACGCTGTGGTTGGTGGCGAAGTCCCGCTCCACGGCGTCCCGGAAGAGGGTGAACGTCGAGTCGGACCGCTGCCGCCGAGCCTCGGCCGAACTCGCCGCGAGGTGGGCGAGCCGGAGCAGGAACGCCGTCAGCGTGTGGCGCAGGACGGCGGTGTGCAGGCTCAGCGGGAGCGTGGCCGTGTCCTCGTACTCGCGCCGCAGCTGCGTCAGCGCGGCCTGCAGGGCGGCGAGTTGGGGCGGGTCGGGGTGCAGCAGCGGCGGCAGGTCGTAGCGGTAGAGGCCGGTGGCCTCGACGGTCGAGCGGGGCAGGAAGCCGGGCTGCATGGTCAGCACGGTTCCGCGGTACTCGCTGCTGGGCGAGAAGCGGTGGACCTGCCCCGGGCGGATCCACAGCAGGTCCCCGGCCGCGGCCTCGTGCTCGGTGAAGTCGACCATGTGCCGGACCGGGCCCGCGCCGAAGAGCAGGACGATGTGGAAGTCGATGCGGTGTACGCGCTCCAGCGGAACGCCGGACGGCCAGGTGTCGCCCATCGGGGCGACCTGCATGCCGACGCCGCCGACGCTGAGCTCGACCGGGAAGGGGAACGTATCGATCCCGTCGCCGCCTTGGATGGTTCTGTCCACAATGTCCACCAAGTACCCCTCGTCCCGCCCCGTGTCGTGCCCTGTTGCCGGTGGGTGTCCCACTTTCACCACAGGCTGGCACACGGCGACCTTCCGACTTAAAAGTCAGACTTTTAATTTTGAACAGGTCAGACCAGCACCTCCCACCGATCGAGGACTTCTTGAAGATGAGCACGCAGACAGCGGACAGCTTCGAATGGACCGAACTCGACCGGCGTGCCGTCGACACCGCCCGTCTGCTGGCGGCGGATGCCGTCCAGCGGGTCGGCAACGGCCACCCCGGTACGGCGATGAGTCTGGCGCCGGCCGCCTACACGATCTTTCAGAAGGTGATGCGGCACGACCCCGCCGATCCCGAGTGGACCGGCCGTGACCGCTTCGTCCTCTCCCCGGGCCACACCTCGCTGACCCTGTACACACAGCTCTACCTCGCGGGCTACGAGCTGGAGCTGGACGACCTCAAGGCGTTCCGCACGCACGGCTCCAAGACGCCCGGTCACCCCGAGTACGGGCACACCGCCGGCGTGGAGACCACCACCGGCCCGCTGGGCCAGGGCGTCGCGAACGCCGTCGGCATGGCGATGGCCGCCCGCTACGAGCGCGGCCTGTTCGACCCGGACGCCCCCGAGGGCGACTCCCCCTTCGACCACACGATCTGGGCGATAGTCTCCGACGGCGACCTCCAGGAGGGCGTCTCCGCCGAGGCCTCGTCGCTCGCCGGCCACCAGAAGCTCGGCAACCTGGTCTTCCTCTACGACGACAACCACATCTCCATCGAGGGCGACACCGCCACCGCGTTCTCCGAGGACGTGCTGAAGCGCTACGAGGCCTACGGCTGGCACGTGCAGCGGATCCAGCCGCAGGAGGACGGCGATGTCGACGTGCACGCGCTGTACACGGCGCTGAGTGCGGCTCGGGCCGAGACGGAGCGCCCCTCGATCATCGCGATGCGCACGATCATCGCCTGGCCCGCCCCGAACGCGCGCAACACCGAGGCCTCCCACGGCTCGGCTCTCGGCGAGGACGAGGTCGCGGCCACCAAGCGCCTCCTCGGCTTCGCCCCTGAGCGGTCGTTCGAGGTGGCCGACGAGGTGCTGGCCCACACCCGTCGGGCCCTGGACCTGGGCGCAGAGGCGCACACCGCCTGGGACAAGCGGATCGCCGCCTGGCGGAGCGAGAACCCGCAGCGGGCCGCCACGTTCGACCGGGTCAGCAAGGGCGAGCTGCCCGAGGGCTGGGAGGACGCGCTGCCGGTGTTCGAGCCGGGCAAGGCCGTCGCCACCCGTGCCGCCTCCGGCAAGGTCCTGCAGGCGCTCGGCCCGGTCGTCCCCGAGTTGTGGGGCGGCTCGGCCGACCTCGCCGGCTCCAACAACACCACCATCGACAAGGCCAGCTCGTTCCTCCCCGAGGGCAACCCGCTGCCGGAGGCCGACCCCTACGGCCGCACCGTGCACTTCGGCATCCGCGAGTTCTCCATGGCCGCGGAGATGAACGGCATCGCCCTGCACGGCAACACCCGCGTCTACGGCGGCACCTTCCTGGTCTTCTCCGACTACATGCGCAACGCGGTGCGGATGTCGGCCCTTATGCAGCTGCCGGTGACGTACGTGTGGACGCACGACTCCATCGGCCTGGGCGAGGACGGCCCGACCCACCAGCCGGTCGAGCACCTGGCCGCACTGCGGGCGATCCCGGGCCTGAACGTCGTGCGCCCGGCCGACGCCAACGAGACCGCCGTCGTCTGGGCCGAGATCCTCAAGCGGCACGGCACCGCCCCGGCCCCGCACGGCCTCGCGCTCACCCGCCAGGGCGTGCCCACCTACGAGCCGGACCCGGCCGCGGCACGCGGCGGTTACGTGCGGTTCGAGGCGGAGGGCGGCACGCCCCAGGTGATCCTGATCGCCACGGGTTCCGAGGTGCACGTCGCCGCCGGGGCGCGCGAGCTCCTCCAGGCCGCCGGCGTGCCCACCCGGGTGGTGTCGATGCCGTCCGTGGAGTGGTTCGAGGAGCAGCCGCGTTCCTACCGCGAGAGCGTCCTGCCGCCGTCCGTGAAGGCCCGGGTCGCCGTCGAGGCCGGGATCGGCCTGACCTGGCACCGGTTCGTGGGGGACGCCGGACGCATCGTCTCCCTGGAACACTTCGGTGCCTCCGCCGACGCGAAGACCCTGTTCGCCGAGTACGGCTTCACCCCCGAGAACGCCGTCGCCGCCGCGCGGGAATCCCTCACCGCCGCCCGCGGCTGAACCGACCGCCCGAAAGAAGATGATCACTGTGTCCGAAGCGACCGCGAACGCGGGAGCACTCGAGCGCCTGTCCGACGAGGGCGTGTCGATCTGGCTCGACGACCTGTCGCGCCGGCGGATCGAGTCCGGCAACCTGGCCGAGCTCGTCGCCACGAGGAACGTCGTCGGCGTCACCACCAACCCGTCCATCTTCCAGGCCGCCATCGGCTCCGGCGCGGGCTACGAGGAGCAGCTCGCCGACCTGGCGGTGCGCGGTGTGACGGTCGACGAGGCCGTCCGGATGATGACGACCGCCGATGTCCGGGCCGCCGCCGACGTCCTGCGCCCCGTGTACGACGCGACCGGGGGCCGGGACGGCCGGGTCTCCATCGAGGTCGACCCGCGGCTGGCCCACGACACGCGGGCGACCGTCGCCGAGGCCCGGCAGCTGGCCTGGCTGGTGGACCGCCCCAACGTGATGATCAAGATCCCGGCGACGCGGGCGGGCCTGCCCGCGATCATGGAAGTCATCGGGGCGGGTATCAGTGTCAATGTGACGCTGATCTTCTCGCTGGAGCGGTACCGCGAGGTGATGGACGCCTATCTCGCGGGGCTGGAGAAGGCGCAGGCCGCCGGCCTCGACCTGTCCGCGATTCACTCGGTCGCCTCGTTCTTCGTCTCCCGTGTGGACGCCGAGATCGACAAGCGGCTGACGCTGCTGGGCACACAGGAGGCCCTCGCCCTGAAGGGCCGGGCCGCCCTGGCCAACGCGCGGCTCGCCTACGAGGCGTACGAGCAGGTCTTCGCCGGGGCACGCTGGCAGGCGCTGGGCGGGGCCCGTGCGAACCGGCAGCGCCCCCTTTGGGCCTCCACCGGTGTGAAGGACCCGGCCTACAAGGACACCCTGTACGTGGACGAGCTGGTCGCCCCGGGCACGGTCAACACCATGCCGGAGGCCACGCTGAACGCCGTCGCCGACCGCGGCGAGATCCAGGGCGACACCGTCTCCGGCGGTTACGCCCAGGCTCGCGCGGACCTGGCGGCCGTCGAACGGCTGGGCATTGCATACGACGAGGTGGTGCGGCAACTGGAGGACGAGGGCGTGGCCAAGTTCGAGGTGGCCTGGCAGGAGCTGCTGGACGCGGTCACCAAGTCCTTGAACAGCAAGGGAGTTGACGCGGAATGAGCGAGGGCATCGAGGGCATCCCCCAGACGGCCGAACAGGAGACCAAGGGGACCAAGGAGGAGAAGGAGGCCCTGGCCGCCCAGGAGGCGGCGGGGGTCGAGCAGAGCGGAGTGAGCGGTCACGCCCCCCGCACGGAGCACGCCGACACCCACTTCGAGAACCCCCTGCGCGACGCACGCGACCGCCGTCTGCCGAGGATCGCGGGGCCCTCCGGGCTCGTCATCTTCGGCGTCACCGGAGACCTGTCCCGCAAGAAGCTGATGCCGGCGGTGTACGACCTGGCCAACCGCGGCCTGCTGCCGCCGGGCTTCTCCCTGGTGGGCTTCGCCCGCCGGGACTGGGAGGACCAAGACTTCGCGCAGGTGGTGCACGACGCGGTGCGCGAGCACGCCCGGACCCCGTTCCGCGAGGAGGTCTGGCAGCAGCTCGCCGAGGGCATGCGGTTCATCCCGGGCGACTTCGACGACGACACGGCGTTCAAGCAGCTGCGCTCCGCCGTCGAGGAGCTGGACGCCTCCCGGGGCACCAGCGGCAACTACGCCTTCTACCTCTCGGTGCCGCCGAAGTTCTTCCCGAAGGTCGTCCAGCAGCTGAAGAAGCACAAGCTGGCGAGCGCCCCCGAGGGCTCCTGGCGCCGCGCGGTCATCGAGAAGCCGTTCGGGCACGACCTGACATCGGCCGAGGAGCTCAACCGCATCGTGCACGACGTGTTCGATCCGGAGCAGGTCTTCCGCATCGACCACTACCTCGGCAAGGAGACCGTCCAGAACCTCCTGGCGCTGCGCTTCGCCAACCAGATGTTCGAGCCGATCTGGAACCGGTCGTACGTCGACCACGTGCAGATCACCATGGCCGAGGACATCGGCATCGGCGGCCGGGCCGGGTACTACGACGGCATCGGCGCCGCCCGTGACGTCATCCAGAACCACCTGCTCCAGCTGATGGCGCTCACCGCGATGGAGGAACCGGCCGCCTTCGACGCCCCCTCGCTGCTCACCGAGAAGCTGAAGGTCCTCAAGGCCGTGCGGCTCCCGCAGGACTTGGGGGCGAACACCGTGCGCGGGCAGTACGCGGCGGCCTGGCAGGGAGGCGCGAAGGTACGCGGCTATCTGGAGGAGGACGGCATCGACGCCACCTCCACGACCGACACCTACGCCGCGATCAGGCTCCAGGTGGACAACCGCCGCTGGGCCGGCGTCCCGTTCTACCTGCGCACCGGCAAGCGCCTCGGCCGCCGGGTGACGGAGATCGCGGTGGTCTTCCAGCGGGCGCCGCACTCCCCCTTCGACTCCACCGCCACCGAGGAGCTGGGCTCCAACGCGATCGTCATCCGCGTCCAGCCGGACGAGGGCATGACGGTCCGCTTCGGCTCGAAGGTGCCCGGGACGTCGATGGAGATCCGGGACGTCACGATGGACTTCGCCTACGGCGAGTCGTTCACCGAATCGAGCCCCGAGGCGTACGAACGGCTGATCCTTGACGTGCTCCTGGGCGACGCCAACCTGTTCCCCCGTCACCAGGAAGTGGAAGAGTCCTGGAAGATCCTCGACCCGATCGAGCAGTACTGGGCCACGCACGGCAGGCCCGCGCAGTACGCCTCGGGCAGCTGGGGACCCGAGGAAGCCGACGAGATGCTCGCACGAGACGGACGGAGCTGGCGCAGGCCATGAAGATCGACCTGACCGACACCACGGCAAGCAAGATCAACAAGGCGCTGGTGCAGGGCCGCCGCGCCATCGGCACACCCGCCGTGGGCATGGTCCTGACGATGGTGATCGTCACGGACGAGGAGAACGCCTACGACGCCATCAAGGCGGCCGAGGAGGCCTCGCACGAGCACCCCTCACGCACCCTGGTCGTCATCAAGCGGCACGCCCGCACCCCGCGCGACCGCCAGTCCTCCCGGCTGGACGCCGAGGTCCGGGTGGGCGCCGACGCCGGCACCGGCGAGACGGTGATCCTCAGGACCTACGGCGAGGTGTCCGACCACGCCGACTCGGTGGTGCTGCCGCTGCTGCTGCCGGACGCGCCGGTGGTGGTGTGGTGGCCGGTGGACGCCCCCGAGGTGCCCTCGAAGGACCCGCTCGGCGCGCTGGCCCAGCGGCGGATCACCGACCTGTACGCCGTCGAGAACCCGCTGGAGACGCTGCAGGCCCGGGTCCGCTCGTACGCCCCCGGTGACACCGACCTCGCCTGGACCCGGCTGACGCCCTGGCGTTCGATGCTCGCGGCGGCGCTGGACCAGGCCCGGGCGCGGATCGTCTCCGCGGCGGTGGAGGCCGAGGCCGAGAACCCGGCCGCCGAGCTGCTGGCCCGCTGGCTGGAGGCGCGGCTGCACGTCCGGGTCGACCGCGTGGTCACCGCCGGGCCGGTCGTGACGGCCGTGCGCCTGGGCACCGAGCACGGCGAGATCGTCATCGACCGCCCCGAGGGGCCGCTGGCCACGCTGACCCTGCCGGGCCAGCCGTCACGGACCCTCGCGTTGAAGGTCCGTGCGACCTCCGAACTGATCGCCGAGGAGCTGCGGCGCCTCGACGCGGACGAGATGTACGCCATCGCCCTGAACGGCGAGGCAACCGAGGAGACCCCTGCTCATGTCTGACTCCCCCTCCGACTCCCCCCGGCTCACCCGGCGCCCCGAGTGGACCGCCCTGGAGGACCACCGCACGGACGCCCTGCCGCAGCCGGACCTGCGTCAATTGTTCGCGGCGGACCCGGGGCGCGCCGAGCGCTACGTCGTGCACGTGGGCGACCTGCGCATCGACTACTCCAAGCACCTGGTCACCGACGAGACGCTGGCCCTGCTGCAGGAGCTGGCCGCCGCCACGGATGTCTTCGGGCTCCGGGACGCCATGTTCCGCGGCGAGCGGATCAACGTCACCGAGGACCGGGCCGTACTGCACACCGCGCTGCGCGCCCCGCGGGACGCGGTGATCGAGGTCGACGGCGAGAACGTCGTCCCGGGCGTGCACGCGGTGCTCGACAGGATGGCCGCGTTCGCCGATCGCGTCCGCTCCGGTGAGTGGACCGGTCACACCGGCAAGCGGATCCGCAACGTCGTCAACATCGGCATCGGCGGCTCCGACCTCGGCCCGGCGATGGCCTACGAGGCGCTGCGGCCGTTCACCGCGCGGGAGCTGACGTTCCGCTTCGTGTCGAACGTGGACGGCTCGGACCTGCACGAGGCGGTGCGCGACCTGGACCCGGCGGAGACGCTGTTCATCGTCGCGTCCAAGACCTTCACCACGATCGAGACGATCACCAACGCGACCTCGGCGCGCTCCTGGCTTCTGAACGGGCTGGGTGGCGACGAGAAGGCGGTGGCGAAGCACTTCGTGGCGCTGTCGACCAACGCGGAGAAGGTCGCCGGCTTCGGCATCGACGTCGACAACATGTTCGAGTTCTGGGACTGGGTCGGCGGTCGCTACTCGTACGACTCCGCGATCGGCCTGTCCCTGATGATCGCGATCGGCCCGGACCGCTTCCGGGAGATGCTCGACGGCTTCCGCATCGTCGACGAGCACTTCCGCAACGCCCCCGCCGGGGCCAACGCCCCGCTGCTGCTGGGCCTGCTGGGCATCTGGTACGGCAACTTCCACGACGCCCAGTCACACGCGGTGCTGCCCTACAGCCACTACCTGTCCAAGTTCACCGCCTACCTCCAGCAGCTCGACATGGAGTCCAACGGCAAGTCGGTGGACCGCGACGGGAACGCGGTGGAGTGGCAGACCGGTCCGGTGGTGTGGGGCACACCCGGCACCAACGGGCAGCACGCCTACTACCAGTTGATCCACCAGGGCACCAAGCTCATCCCGGCCGACCTGATCGGCTTCGCGCGGCCCGTCGCCGAGCTGAGCGACGAACTGAAGGCGCAGCACGACCTGCTGATGGCCAACCTGTTCGCGCAGGGCCAGGCCCTCGCCTTCGGCAAGACCGCCGAAGAGGTGCGCGCGGAGGGCGTGCCCGAGGAGCAGGTACCGCACCGCACCTTCCGGGGCAACCACCCCACCACGACGATCCTGGCCACCGAACTGACCCCGTCGGTCCTCGGCCAGCTGATCGCCCTCTACGAGCACAAGGTGTTCGTGCAGGGCGCCGTCTGGAACATCGACTCCTTCGACCAGTGGGGCGTCGAACTCGGCAAGGTGCTCGCCAAGCGCGTCGAGCCCGCCCTGACCGAGACGTTTGCATCAGCCGCTGACGCGGCGGGCTCCGTCCCCGGTCTCGACCCGTCCACGGCCGCCCTGGTGGCCGCCTACCGCAAACTTCGGGAAGTGAACTGACATGCAGATCGGTCTTGTGGGTCTCGGCAAGATGGGCGGCAACATGCGCGAGCGCCTGCGCAACGCCGGCCACACCGTCATCGGCTACGACACCAACCCGGACAAGTCCGACGTCGCCAGCCTGGCGGACCTCGTCAACCAACTGGAGGCGCCGCGCACGGTCTGGGTCATGGTCCCGGCCGGCGACCCCACCCAGCACGTCATCGACCGTCTGGCGGACCTCCTCAAGCCCTACGACACCGTGGTCGACGGCGGCAACTCCCGCTGGACGGACGACGAGAAGCACGCCGAGGAGCTGAGCAAGCGCGGCATCGGCTTCGTCGACGCCGGTGTCTCGGGTGGCGTGTGGGGCCTGAAGAACGGCTACGCCCTGATGGTCGGCGGCGAGAAGGAGTACGTCGACCGGCTCCGGCCGATCTTCGAGGCGCTGAAGCCGGAAGGCCCGTACGGCTTCGTCCACGCGGGCAAGGTGGGCGCCGGGCACTTCGCGAAGATGGTCCACAACGGCATCGAGTACGCCATGATGCAGGCCTACGCCGAGGGCTGGGAGCTGCTGGAGGCCGTGGACTCGGTCGACAACGTCCGCGAGGTGTTCCGCTCCTGGCAGGAGGGCACCGTCATCCGCTCCTGGCTGCTGGACCTCGCGGTCAACGCCCTCGACGAGGACGAGCACCTGGAGGGCCTGAGGGGTTACGCCCAGGACTCCGGCGAGGGGCGCTGGACCGTGGAGGCGGCGATCGACAACTCCGTGCCGCTGCCCGCGATCACGGCTTCCCTGTTCTCCCGGTTCGCCTCCCGGCAGGACGACTCGCCGCAGATGAAGATGATCGCGGCGCTGCGCAACCAGTTCGGCGGCCACGCCGTCGAGTCCGCGAAGAAGGCGTAGGGCGTGGGTGATCTGCTGCTGGTCCGCCACGGCGAGACGGAGTGGAGCCGGAGCGGACAGCACACCAGCTTCACCGACCTGCCCCTCACCCCGCACGGTGAGGAGCAGGCCACGTCGCTCGCCCCGCTCCTCGCGGACCGCTCCTTCGCGCTGGTCCTCACCAGCCCGCTCGGCCGCGCCGTGCGCACCGCCGAACTCGCGGGCCTGACCGGGACCGTGCAGGACACCGACCTGCACGAGTGGCACTACGGCGCCTACGAAGGCGTCACCACCGAGGAGATACACCGCACCCGCCCCGACTGGGACCTGTGGACCGACGGGGGCCCGCCCGGCCCCGACGGCGAGCCGGGCGAGTCCCCCGAGGAGGTCGGCGAGCGGGCCGACCGGGTGCTGGCCAGGGCGGAGAAGTCGCTGCCCGACGGTGACGTGATGCTGGTGGCGCACGGCCATTTCCTCCGCGTGCTGACCGCCCGCCGGCTGGGCCTGTCCCCGGCGGAGGGACGGCTGTTCCGGCTGGAGACCGGAACGGTCTGCCGGCTGTCGACCGAGCACGGCCGGCCCGTGATCGCGGAGTGGAACACCAGGGCGTAACCGGCCCCGGCCGGAGGTGAGTTGACAGCCTCCGGCCGGGCACGTCAGAGTCCCCGCTGATGGAGATCGACAACATGACACCCGCCGAGGAGCGGGTGTGGCGGGCCTTTCCGCGGGGGCAGGACGTGGACTTCCGGGGGCCGGCCGACGAGGACCCGGCGCGGGGCGCCGACTGGGGCCCCGAACGGACCGTACGGGCGGCCGTGGTACGGGCCCTGCTGCTGAGCGCGCCGCAGGAGGACGGGGAGACCGCCGCCCTCAGGCTGGCCGGCGCGCGGATCACCGGGGTGCTGAACCTCCAGTACGGCGACATCGACCACGCCGTGCGTCTCAGCGACTGCTGGTTCGAGGACGTACCCGTGCTGTACGCGGCGCGGCTGCGCCAGCTGAACCTGCGCGGCTCGGTCCTGCCCGGCCTGGACGCCGCCACCCTGCGCATGGACGGCGTGCTGCGCATGTCGGACTGCCAGTTCGACGGGCCCGTCCGGCTCGGCGGGGCGCAGATCTCCGGCGCGCTGTTCATGGACGGAGCCGCCATCGGCGAACCGCCGCACGGTCAGCCGGCGCTCCAGCTCAACCACGTGAGCGTCGGGGACGGCCTCTCGGCGCCGGGCCTGCGCACGGGCGGCGAGGTGCGGCTCACGGGCGCGTCCGTCGCCGGCACCGTCGACCTCAACGCGGCGCGGCTCACGGCCGGAGTCGGCGCGATCGCCCTCGACGCGGAGACGCTCACGGTCGAGGGCGACGCCCTGCTGCGCGAAGCGGACGTGCTGGGCTGGATCGGCCTGCGCGGCGCCCGGATCGCGGGGCGCCTGGACCTGTCGCACGCACGGCTCGCGAACCCGGGGGACGCGGCGCTGCGGGCCAGCAGCTGCACCATCGGGGAGCTCTGGCTGCGCAAGGGCCCCCGCCCGGAAGGCACCCTCAATCTGCGCCGCGCCCAGATCGACGTGCTGTTCCTGGAGCCTGAGGTGGTTCCCGACGAGGTCCTGCTCAACAGTCTCGTCTACACCTCCCTCACCCCGCACGAACCCGCCGAGCGGCGCCTGGAGATGCTGGAGCGGGACGGGGAGGGCTATGTCCCGCACGCCTACGAGCAGTTGACCGCCGCCTACCGCAGGACCGGCGACGACCCGGCCGCCCGCCTCGTCCAGCTCGCCAAGCAGCGCCGCAGGCGCGCCACCCTGCCCTGGTACGGCCGGCTGTGGGGCCACGTGCAGGACGCCACCGTCGGCTACGGCTTCCGCCCCCTGCGGGCCGCGGGCTGGCTGGTGTCGCTGCTGATGGCCGGCTCCCTCGTCTACGCGCTGCACCACCCGGCGCCGCTGAAGCCGGAGGAGGCACCGCAGTTCAACCCGGTCTTCTACACCCTCGACCTGCTGCTGCCGGTGATCTCCTTCGGACAGGAGGCCGCGTTCGCCCCCACCGACGGCTACCAGTGGCTCTCCTACGCCCTCGTGCTCACCGGCTGGATCCTCGCCACCACCGTCGTCACCGGCATCACCCGGACCGTCAGCCGCCAGTGAGCGCCCGCGCCGTGTGCTGCGCGGCCAGCCGCACCGGGGCATTGGCGGCTCCGTAGCCCCGGTAGCCGCCGTCACGCTGGACCAGTTCGAAGAAGACCCGTCCGACGGTGCGGGTGTAGCAGTGGCGGAAGACGCCGTGAGCGTCCCGGTCGTAGAGGATGCCCAGGTCCCGGTAGGTATCCAGCTCGCCGTCGGCGAACTCGAAGCGGGCGGCGAGGTCGTCGTGGTAGCTCGCGGGGACCGGCAGCAGACTGCCTCCCGCTTCCCGGAAGCGGCGGGCCGCGGCGACCACGTCGTCGGTGACCAGGGCGATGTGCTGGGCGTGGACGGTGTCGTCGGTGGGCGCGGCGCCGACGGTGAGGGCGATCCGGACACTGCCGTCGGCGTTGGTGACGGCGCGACTGCGCATCAGGCCGTACGGGTCGGCGACGTCCACGCTCTCCTGGGCGTCCAGACCGAGCACCCCGCGGTGGAAGAGGGCCGCTTCGTCGAAGTGGTGCCAGGGCTGGGTGAGGGCGAGGTGGTCGATGCCCCGGATGCCCGCCCGGTCCGAGGGCAGGCCCGTGTCGGCGAAGTCGGCCCGCCAGTCGGGCAGGTCCGGGCGGCCGGTGGCACAGAAGAACAGCTCCGTGCCGTCGGGGGCGGCGACCGCGTCCAAGGGGGCGTCCCCGGGTGCCCGGCGGCGGGGCAGGACGGGAGCCAGCAGCGCCTCGGCACGCCGGGCCGCTCCGGCCGGGTCCGGTGACTCCAGCCCGATCGCGGCGAGCCGGGTGCCGTCGCGGCGGGCGGGCGGCCCGGTGTTGACGAGGATCCGGGCGTCCCCCTGCTCCCACAGGACGACGGGCTTGCCGCGGTGCCGTGCGGTGCGGGTGAAGCCCAGGGCCCCGAGCAGGCCGGCCAGGGGTTCGGCGTCGGGCGTGACCAGCTCGGCGAAGGCGACGCCGGTGGGGACGACGGGGCCGGGCAGGGGCGCCTCGCCCACCGCCTCCTGGAGGAGCAGCAGGGAGCGCCGGGCGTCGACGGCGGTCGGTCCGGCCTCGGCCTGCCGGAACACGTCGTTGAACACCTCCAGGGACAGCGGGCCGTCGTAGCCGGTGGCCAGCACGTGCCGTACCAGTCCCGCGACGTCGAAGCCTCCCTGGCCGGGGAAGCAGCGGTAGTGGCGGCTCCACTGCAGGACGTCCATCGCGAGCAGCGGGGCGTCGGCGAGCTGGAGGAAGAAGATCTTCTCGCCGGGGATGGCCGCGATGCCTTTGGTGTCGGTGCCGCGCGACAGGATGTGGAAGCTGTCCAGGCAGGTGCCGAGCGCCGGGTGCCCGGCCGTCTCGACGATGCGCCACGCGTGGTCGTAGGTGCTGACGTGCCGCCCCCAGGCGAGGGCCTCGTAGGCCACCCGGACACCGGACTCCCGTGCCAGGTCGGCGAGCCGGCTCAGCTGCTCGGCGGCCAGGGCGTCGTCGTCCACCGCCTGCGGGGAGACGCTGGAGCAGACGAGGACCGTGCCGGCGCCGAGCCGGCGCATCAGCTCGAACTTGTGCCGGGCCCGCCGCAGGTTGCGGGCGAACTCGGCCCCGGGGACGGCCTCGATGTCCCGCATCGGCTGGTAGAGGTCGATGCGCAGCCCGAGGTCGGCGCAGCGGGCGCGGACGTCCTCGGGGGTGAGGGGGCTGGCCAGCAGGTCGTTCTCGAAGATCTCCACCCCGTCGAAGCCGGCCCGGGCGGCGGCGTCGAGTTTCTCGGTGAGGGAGCCGCTGAGGGAGACGGTGGCGATGGACGTACGCAACGGCGGTACCTCTCTCTAGTTCGAAGCCCCGACGGCCCCGGCCAGTTCGGTCAGGTCCGCCAACATCCGCGCGGCGTCGGGTTCCCGGCCGGTGAACAGGCGGAACGCGTCGGCGGCCTGGAAGGCGGCCATGCCACCGCCGTCGAGGGTGGCGCAGCCCAGGGCGCGGGCGGTGCGCAGCAGCTCGGTCTCCAGGGGCCGGTAGACCACCTCGGCGACCCACAGACCGGAGTGGAGCAGCTCGGCGGGCAGGGGCAGACCGGGATGGGCCGCCATGCCGGTGGGCGTGGCGTGGACGATGCCGTCGGCGTGCGCGAGCAGCTCGGTCTGCCGGTCCGGGGCCGCGGCGGCCGCGCGTCCCTCCCCGAAAACTCGGTTCAGCGAACCGGCCAGGGCGGCGGCCCGCTCGGGCAGGGGGTCGACGAGCGTGACGCGCTCGGCGCCGAGGGTGAGCGTGGCGTGGGCGACGGCCGCGCCCGCGCCGCCGGCGCCCAGCTGCACGACCCGTTCCAGCGGCGCGTCGGGCAGCCCGCGCGCGAAGGAGGCGGCGAAGCCGGTGACGTCCGTGTTGTGGCCTGTCGCGCGGCCTTCCTCGAAGACGACGGTGTTGACCGCGCCCAGCGCCTCGGCCTGCGGGGCGAGCGCGTCCAGGTGCTCGACGACGAGCTGCTTGCAGGGGTGCGTGATGTTGAGCCCGTCGAAGCCCAGGTCGCGGGCGGCCCGCACCAGGTCCCCGACCGCCTCGGGCGGCGTGCCGAGGGTGTCGATGTCGATCAGCCGGTAGACCAGGCGCAGGCCCTGCCGGTCGGCCTCCCGCTCGTGCAGCGCCGGACTGAGCGACGGGCCGATGCCGGAACCGATCAGCCCGACGAGATACGACCTGTTGGGCACGCGCGCCTCCTGAAGGGCTCACTAATGTACGAACCAGTACGTTAGCTATAGCAGCCGGAGACGAGCTCGGGAAGACCCCGCGGCAGGGCGGGCCCCTGCTTCTAGAATCACCGGCACCGGCCCCTCCGCCCTAAGGAACCTGATGACCAGCGTCGAAGAACCGGCACGGCCTGGCGAGCGCATCCGTGACGCGGCCCGCACCCGGGCCGAGATCCTCGACGTCGCCACGCAGGAGTTCGCGCGCGCCGGCTACGACGGGGCCCGGGTGGACGAGATCGCCGCCCGCACCCGCACCACCAAGCGGATGATCTACTACTACTTCGGCGGCAAGGAACAGCTGTTCACGGCCGTGCTGGAGCGCGCGTACGGCGTGATCCGGGAGGCCGAGCAGCAGCTCGACGTCGACCATCTGGACCCGGTGGCGGCCATCCGGCGTCTGGCGGAGCTGACGTTCGACCACCACGAGCAGCACCCCGACTTCATCCGCCTGGTCAGCATCGAGAACATCCACGAGGCGCACCACATCGCGGCCTCCGAGAAGCTCGGGAAGATCGGCTCCCCCGCCCTGGACGTGATCCGCCGGATCCTCGCGTCGGGCCAGGAGTCGGGCCTGTTCACGGCGGACGTCGACGCCGTCGACCTACACGCGATGATCTCCTCGTTCTGCTTCTTCCGGGTCTCCAACCGGCACACCTTCGGCGCCCTGTTCGGCCGCGACCTGCTCGACCGCGGGCAGCGCGCGCACTACCGCGCCATGCTCGGCGACATGGTGATCGCCTACCTGACGGCGGAGCGGACGGCGGACTGAACGCCCGGAGCGCGACCTCTTGACACCGGCGGCGCTCGGGCGCAGCATCCTGGCCATCCCCAGTAACTATCCAGTGGGTTAATTAGCCGCGATCCGGCACGTCCCCCTCTGCTCGCCGTTCTTCTCACTCCGCCTGTGGTGGAGCACCCCAAGGAGCCGCCGTGTCCGTCCCCGCCATGCCCGAAGGATCCGCCGCCCCGCCCGGTCAGCCCAGGAAAGCCGCGACCGCCGCCTGGATCGGCAGTGCCCTGGAGTACTACGACTTCTTCATCTACGGCAGCGCCGCGGCGCTCATCTTCCCCGAGGTGTTCTTCGACGAGTCCGACCCGGCCACGGCGACCCTGCTGTCGCTGGCCACGTTCGGTGTCGCGTACGCGGCCCGTCCGGTCGGCGCGCTGGTGCTCGGGCACTTCGGTGACCGGGTCGGCCGTAAGAAGATCATGGTCTTCACTCTGATGCTGATGGGCCTGTCGACGTTCCTCATCGGCTGCCTGCCGACCCGGGACCAGGTCGGCGGACTCGCCCCGGCCCTGCTGGTGCTGTGCCGGGTGCTGCAGGGCATCTCGGCGGCCGGTGAGCAGGCCAGCGCCAACTCCATGACGCTGGAGCACGCGCCACCGGGCCGGCGCGGCTTCTTCACCAGCTTCACCCTCAGCGGCACCCAGGGCGGCCAGCTGCTGGCCACGCTGGTCTTCATTCCGGTCGCCGCGATGCCCGAGGACCAGTTGCTGTCGTGGGGCTGGCGGCTGCCGTTCTGGCTGAGCGTCGCGGTCGCCGTCGTCGGCTGGGTCATCCGCCGCAAGCTGGACGAGACACCGGCCTTCGCCCGGCAGGCCGCGCGGGAGGGAGTCGTGAAGCTGCCCCTGGCCGTGCTGGCGCGTGAGCACTGGGCGGATGTACTGCGGGTGATCGCGGGCGCGCTGGTCGCCTCGGTCAGCACGATCTTCACGGTGTGGGCGCTGGCGTACGCCACGAGCGACGCGGTCGGCATGTCGCGTACGGCGATGCTGTGGGTGGGCGCCCTGGCCAATGTCGTCGCGCTCGCCGCGATCCCGCTGTGGGCGACGCTGTCCGACCGGATCGGGCGCCGGCCGGTGTTCCTGATCGGCGCGGCCGGCAGCGGCGTGACGATGTTCCTGTACCTGTGGGCGGTCTCCACGGGCTCCTATCCGCTGACCTTGGTGACGGGCGTCATCTGCTTCGGCGTGGTCTACAGCGCCGCGAACGGCGTGTGGCCCGCCTTCTACGGCGAGATGTTCGCGACACGTGTCCGGCTGTCCGGCGTGGCCATCGGCACTCAGATCGGGTTCGCGGCGGCCGGGTTCGCGGTGACGTTCGCGGCGCGGATCGCGGGACCGGGCGGCGACGACTGGTCGGCGGTGGCGCTGTTCACGGCGGCACTGTGCGTGCCGCCCGTGATCGCGGCGGTGTCGGCGCGGGAGACCCACCGGGTTCCCACGGAGTCGCTGGGGGAACGCGCCGAACCCGGGGCTGTGCGGGCGGAGAAGGTGACGGC
This sequence comes from Streptomyces sp. NPDC002130, assembly GCF_040296465.1. Lineage (NCBI taxonomy): Bacteria > Bacillati > Actinomycetota > Actinomycetes > Kitasatosporales > Streptomycetaceae > Streptomyces > Streptomyces sp. NPDC002130. The sequence goes on along the minus strand of NZ_JBEOXI010000049.1, from coordinate 6,757 downwards.
CTGAGGACGGGTGCGGGTGCCTGTGCGGGTGCGTGGGGGCTGGTCGCGCAGTTCCCCGCGCCCCTGAGGAGCCCTGCCCCGGGCCTCGATGCGTGTGGCCACAGGACGCCGAGCGAGCCCTCCGTCCCAGAGCCCCCGCTCACGTGTTCCCGCGCGATCATGAACCGTTCCTGCACCACGATCGGGGTCTGAGGCGGCCCGGGCGGGGTATGCCGGATCTCATCTCGACCAGCGCGACGGGAGACGAGCCATGGCACAGCTGCGACAAGAGGTCGATCCGGGTGAGGCAGGGCTGGATCCGCAGGTGCTGGGCCGCCTGGACCGGACCTTCGCCCGGCTGGTCGACGAGGGGCGTCTGCCGGGCTTCCTCGTGTCCGTCGCCCGGGCCGGACGCATCGCCCACCTCACGACACACGGCCTGCGCGACATCGCGGCCGGGCTGCCGGTCGAGCCCGACACGCTGTGGCGGGTCTACTCCATGACGAAGCCGGTCACCGCGGTCGCCGCGCTGCTGCTGGTGGAGGAGGGCCGGCTCTCGCTGGACGACCCGGTCGCCGACCACCTGCCTGCCTTCGCCGAGCCGCGGGTCTACGTCGGCGGCAAAGGGGCGGACGTCGAGACCCGCCCGGCCGACGGCCCGATACTCGTCCGGCATCTGATGACCCACACCTCGGGTCTGACCTTCGGCTTCTACCACACCCACCCCGTGGACGCCCTGTACCGCGAGGCCGGCCTGGAGTCGTCGGTGCCGCCGGGCGCGGATCTGGCCGAGACCATCGAGGTGTACGCGCGTCTGCCGCTGCAGTTCGAGCCGGGCACCGAGTGGAACTACTCGGTGGCCAGCAACGTCCTGGGCCGGATCATCGAGGTCGTGTCCGGGCAGCCGCTCGACGTGTTCTGCGCGGAGCGGATCTTCGGGCCGCTCGGCATGACGGACGCGGGCTTCCACGTCACGGACGCACAGGCGCCCCGGCTGTCGGAGATGTACGGGGAGAAGGAGGGCGGCGGCATCGAGCCCATCGCGGGGCTGCCGCTGCGCGGCCGGCCGCGGTTCCTGTCGGGCAGCGGCGGCATGGTGTGCTCGGCCCACGACTACCACCGCTTCATGGAACTGCTGCGCCGCCGGGGCGAACTCGACGGCGTGCGGCTGCTGGACCCGCGGACCGTGGACCTGATGACCCGCAACCACCTGCCCGGCGGCGCCGACCTGCGGGCCTTCGGCAGCCGCCCCGCCCATGACGAACCCGGCAACGAGGGGCTCGGCTTCGGCCTCAACTGCTCCGTGGTGATCGACCCGTCCCGCACCCTTGTCCCGTCCGGGCTCGGCGCCTTCGGCTGGAGCGGCGTGGCCACGACGACGTTCTGGGTCGATCCGGGCCGCGACCTGACGGTGCAGTTCATGACGCAGGTGCGGCCCAGGACCTCCCACACGGTCTTCAAGGACCTCAAGCGGCTCATCCACGAGGCCCTGTCGGATTGATGATCGCTACCGGTCGACGCGCAGGGTGTACTCCACTCCGTCCCGGGCGAGTTCACGCAGCCACTGCTCGGACCGGGCGGCCGTCTCCGCGGCGCGGTTCAGGCCGGGCGGCAGGGAGCCGTCCAGGACGTGGCGGACTCCGAGGGCGAGGGTCCGCGAGACGCAGCGGGCCATCGCGCTCTCCGCGGCGTCGCCCACCAGGTCGAGGAGGTAACCGCCCTTCCACGTGCGCCCCGACTCGGCGCGCACGTCCAGCGACACGGCCAGGACCACCCGGTCGCGGTCGTCGTCCGTGGTGGGGTACGTGGCGGCCAGCTCCCGGGCCAGCGCGGCGATCCGGGCGTCGTCGCCGGTGCGCAGCTCCTCGAAGACACCGTCCCAAGCGCGCAGCCAGCCCTCCAGACGCAGGGTGCCGCGGACGAACGTGCGCGGTGTCCAGGCGTCCGGCAGCCCGTACTGCGCGACGAACGGGACGCTGTCGCGGTTGGGGTAGACCTCGAAGGTCTCCCCGTCGACGACATGCCGACGGGTCGCCTCCCAGGGCCGCTCGGCGACCGTCTCCGCGCCGCCCTCGAGGTAACGGGCCGGGGAGCGCAGGGCGCCCAGGACACCCGCGGGGGCCCAGCTGAAGCGGTACGTGAAGTCGTTCGGGACGGCGGGGACACCGCCGCAGTAGGACGTGAAGGTGTACGAGGCGGGCGTCTCGCCTCCGATGGCCTCCCGGGCCCGGGCGACCAGGGCGTGGGCGAACAGGTGGTCGATGCCCGGGTCGAGCCCTGCCTCGGTGAGGACGACCAGCCCGGCCTTCCCGGCGGCGGGCACCTGCTCCAGCACCGCCTCCGACACATAGCTGGAGCACGCGAAGTGCGCCCCCTGCCGTACGCACTCCGCGAGGAGCGGGGCGTGTTCCGGCGCGGGCAGCATCGACACGACGACATCGCCCGGGGCGAGTTCGGCGGCGAGCGCGGACAGCGTGTAGGCGCGGGGCTCGGCCCGCCCGGTGAGACCCAGCCCGCCGAGGGCGTCGGCGGCGCGGCTCTCGGTGCGGTGCCAGAGCCGTACCCGCTCGGCGGTGTCGCACAGCGCGGCGAGGCCGCTGCCCGTGGACAGGCCGGCGCCGATCCAGTGGACGGTGCCGCTCGCCGGTGCCGGTTCAGTGGTCAAGGGAGTCCCCCTTGTCGAGGCCGTGGGCGCGGGAGGCGTCACGGAACCGGTCCAGGCAGCGCCCCCAGGGCCCGGAGACGCCGAAGTCGAGCAGGTGGGGCAGCAGGGCGGCCGAGAAGTCGGTGCTGGACTCCAGCGGCAGCAGGGAAGGCAGGTTGTCGATGGCGATGAGGTCGAGCGGGGGTTCGTCGCGCAGTCGGCGCACGGGCTCGTCCCAGGAGGTGGTGTCGTCGTACACCGGCAGGACGTTGAGCGGGGAACCGACGTCGCAGGTCACGTCGCACAGGGTGCGCAGGCGGCGGTCGGGGGTGTCGAGGTCCTGGTCGCGCAGGAAGGGCGGGACAGGCGTGGTGGCGAGCACCGCGTTGACCATCACGTCGTGCCGCAGCAGGGCGGCGCGGTCGAGGTCGCGGGTCTCGGCGAGGTCCCAGCAGGTCGGGTCGGCGCCGGCGGTGGCGAAGGCCGCGCGGGCTCCGCGGCCGCTGCGGCCCAGGGCTCCGATGACGAGGCCGGCGAACCCGGCGTCGGCGACGTCCGGTCTCAGTGTCTCGTCCAGGTCTTCCTTGGTCGTCGGGGTCAGCGGTGCCCGCAGCCGGCCGCGGTGCCGGAGCACGGCGAGGGCTGCGCCCAGGTAGCCGGCCCAGAAACCGAAGGCGGCCAGGCGCCGTCCGGTGTCGTCCACCAGGTACTCCAGGTCGAACAGCGACCCGCCCCCGGCGGCGAACCGGCCCAGCAGGTCCGCCGCGCCCGGCTGGCCCTTGTAGGCGTGGCCGAAGAAGATGTGCCGGTGCGTCAGTCCGGCCGGATCGTCGGGCAGTTCCTTCAGGCCCAGCACGACGGCGTCCCGCGGCGCCGTCACCCAGGAGCCCGCGGGCGCGACCCGGCAGCCGGCCGCCTCGTACTCCTCGATCGGGAAGACCCGCTGCGGGGACTCCTCGACGGTCAGTTCCACTCCGTGCCCGACGAGCCGACGGGCGTCGTCGGGCACGATCGGAGTGCGTCGCTCGGTCGTGCGGGCCTCGTGGCGCAGCCACAAATGGAGCTCGGTCATACCAGGTGGGCCTCCGGCGTGAGGCGTCGGCCGCTGAGGGCCGACGCTTCTGGGGCGGACGTCCACGAAGCGTACGCGGCCCGCCCATGGGTCGCGCACGGATTCGCCCAGGTCACGTCGGGGAACCCGAACCGGCCGAGGCGGTCAGGAGGAGCTGACCACCGCGTCCAGGTGGGGCAGGTGATGGTCGAGGCGCTCCCGCTTGGTGCGCAGATAGGTGATGTTGTTCTCGCACGGCGGTATGAGCAGCGGCACCTGCTCGGCGACGGTGATGCCGTGGTCCACCAGCGCCTCGCGCTTGCGCGGGTTGTTCGACATCAGGCGCACGGACCGCACACCCAGGTCGTCCAGGATCCGGGCGGCGACACCGTAGTCGCGGGCGTCCACGGGCAGGCCGAGGGCGAGGTTGGCCTCGACGGTGTCCAGGCCCTCCGCCTGCAGGGCCATGGCGCGCAGCTTGGCGAGCAGGCCGATGCCCCGGCCTTCATGCCCTCTGAGGTAGACCACGACACCGGCGCCCTCCGCGACGACCGCGCGCAGGGCGGCGTCGAGCTGGTCACCGCACTCGCAGTGCTGGGAGCCGAAGGCGTCGCCGGTCAGGCACTCCGAGTGCAGTCGGATGAGGACGTCGTCCGTGCCGATCTCGCCGTAGACCAGCGCGACCTGTTCGTCGCCGCGGTCGTGGTCCATGTAGCCGATCGCCTGGAATTTCCCGTACACGGTGGGCAAGGGGGCATTCACGACGCGTTCCACGCCGGTCCGCTGCGGTGCCTTCTTGCCGAGTACGCCAATGTTGTCTGTCATGATTCTCGAGTTCCTAAGCAGAGACGAAAGGCCGTGACGATATGAGTGATCTGGTGCCGGCGGACACCACGGAAGACGTACGGACGCGAGCTGCCGGCGTCTCACGGCAGGTCGCGGTGCTTCCCGTGGGGAGCTTCGAACAGCACGGCGGGTATCTTCCGTTGGCGACCGACACGCTCGTCGCCTGTGCCGTCGCGCGGGAGATAGCCGGCGCGTATCCGGTGCACCTCCTTCCTCCGGTGACGATCTCGTGCTCGCACGAGCACGCGGCCTGGCCGGGGACCGTCAGCATCTCCTCGGTGACCCTTCATGCGGTGGTACGGGACATTGCGGCTTCGCTGCGCCGGTCCGGGGTCGACGCCCTGGTGGTGGTCAACGGGCACGGCGGCAACTACGTGCTGGGCAACGTGGTTCAGGAATCCTCCGCCCGCGGCGAGCGGATGGCGCTCTTCCCGGCCGCGGAGGACTGGGAGGTGGCGCGCGAGCGGGCGGGTGTGGTCACCTCGCTGCTCACCGACATGCACGCGGGGGAAATCGAGACCTCCATCCTTCTGCACGCTCATCCCGAAATGCTCCGACCCGGTTATGAGACCTCCGATTTCGTCGCTGACGACCGGCGTCATCTGCTCACCCTCGGCATGTCCGGCTATACCGATTCCGGTGTCATCGGCCGTCCTTCGCTGGGTTCGGCTGAAAAGGGGAAGGAACTCCTGGCGAGCCTTGCGGATTCCTTCGGGGCGTATTTCTCGATTCTGACCTCCGACGCGTAGTCACCCTGGGGCGCCGGGGCCTCGGGAGTCGCCCGGTCCCCGGCCCGCAGGCCCGCGTACCAGCGGGCGACGAGCACGATGAGTCCGGGCAGGCTCGCCACGAGGCTGAGCACGCCGTAGACGACCGCGACGGCGAGCCCCCGGCCCGCGCCCAGGCCCGCGGCGCCGAACGCCCAGGCGGTGACGCCCTCCCTGGGCCCCCAGCCGCCGACGTTCAGCGGCAGGCCCATCGCCAGCAGGGCGAGGACGGCGAGGGGCAGCAGGACGGCCACGGAGGCGGCGGTCCCGGCGACCCGGGCGGCGAGTACGAACATCGCGACGTAACCTGCCAGCACGACCACGGAGGAGACAACCACTCCGGGCCCGTTCTGTCGCGACAGCAGCCCTTCGCGGGCCTCGGTGAGGAACGCGCGCAGCTTACGGCCCCGGGGCGAGGGTGCCGCGCGGTTCATGCGCAGGGCGAGGACGACGGCGAGTGCGCCCAGGGCGGTCAGGGCCGCGAGCGGGGCGATGTTCCGGGCCTGGGCCAGCACCGGGGACGGCATGGTCAGCAGGACGACGGCCCCGGCGGCGAACAACGCGAGCTGCCCGGCGGTCCGTTCGAGGACGACGGCCTTCACGCCGCGCCGCAGGTCCCCCTCGCTCTGCCCGTGCCGCACGGCCCGGTGCACGTCACCGAGGATGCCGCCGGGCAGGGCAGCGTTCAGGAACAGCGCGCGGTAGTAGTCGGCGACGGCCGGCCCGAACGGCAGCCGGATCCTGAGCCCCCGGGCCACGATCGCCCACCGCCACGCGCTGCACACGGTGGTGACGAGCCCGATGCCGAGGGCGAGCAGCAGCGACACCCCGTCGATGCGCCGCAGTCCGTCCAGGAAGACACCGGTACCGAGGCGCCAGAACAGCACGCCCAGGATGGCGATTCCGGCGAGGGTACCGAGGTGCGTACGGACCCTTGGGGAGCCGAGGCGGGCCAGGGCCGTGCGGACCGGGCCGGGGGCCGACGTCCCGGTGCCGTCCGGATGGACGCCGTCCAGCGGACCGGCGTCGTCCGGGCCACGGGTGCCCTCGGTGCCTTCCAGTCCGGTGCCGTCCGGGCCGGTGCCGTCCGAGCCGGTGCCGTCCGGGCCGGTGCCGTCCGGGCTGTGACGAATCGTCGGGGCTTCCGCCGTCCTGATGGGGCCGGACGGGGCCGAGGCGGCGGGCTCGCTGCTGTCGCCCACGACCGGGCGCGACACGGCCGCGTCCGCCCGGGCCGTGTCCACCGGGCCGGAGGGCGCGGGCACACGGGTGCCGCCGGTGGCCGCGGACAACCGGGGGTGCTCGGTGAGCGTGGTGCGCGGGCGCGTTCCCGTCGCCTGCGGGCTCATGACGCTCCGCCCACCGGGCGGGACAGGGCCTCGGCGATCTTGGAGAGCGCGCGCCGGCTTTCGACCGATGCGCCGAGCTCCGCACGTTGCTTCTCATCCAGCCCGGTGAGCGACAAATGAT
>NZ_JBEOXI010000048.1:0-42543 GCF_040296465.1 Streptomyces sp. NPDC002130 | reverse complement strand
CGCCGTCCTTCACACCCAGCAGCATCGCCTCGATCTCCGCACGGGTGTAGACCAGTGCGGGACCGTCGGGGAAGCGCGAGTTGCGCACGGCCACGTCACCGCCCGGCAGCCGGGCGAACTCCACGCACGAGCCCTGCGAGTTGCTGTGCCGGCTCTTCTGCCAGGCCACACCGCGCAGTCCGGCGGCCGCCATACCGTTGTACACGTCGTGGTCCACAGGTCGCTCCCCGGTGGTGCACTGGCTGGTGTGGCCATTGGTGCAGTGGTCAACTGACCCGGATCATAGCCCTGTTCATGTGCAGATGCATGGGCAGATGCACGTGCACGCGGGGTGGTCCCGCGGTTACAGCTTTGACGACCGCTTGACCGAAGCTCTCGACTGTTTGACGGCTCGTCCCGACCTCTCGTTCCCTGCGGCCTGCGCCGAAGTGGCCCGGTTCGGGGAGGTCCGGTGGAGGCGGAGCATCCGCTCGGCGGCCGGGCGAGGCGGCGGCGCGGGGGCCGCACCGGAGAAGCGGGAGCTGAGACGCACGGCCGTGCGAAGGGCGTTCGGCCGGCCGACCCGCATCCGGAAGGTGGCCGTGGCCTGCGAGGACGGGGAGAAATGGGCCGGTCGCAGGAGACCGGGGTCGTCCGGGTGGCCGGTGCCCCGCTCGGACCATTGCCGGACACCCGCTCGTCTTGCGGCCCCCGCCGACCCGCGCAGCACGCGTCCCGGAGCGCCCGGCACGGCTCGCGGGAACACCGCCGCGCGGCCGGTCCGACCGGCGTCCGGCCCGGTCCTGACGGCCCGCCGCGCGCCACGACGCCGGACGGCCGGCGACGGACTCCGGCCCGGTCTCGGCACGGGCAAAAGGTCCCCCACCCGTCAAGCGTGGGGAACCTCACCCGGTCCGGACGGGCTCAGCGGCCGGCGTACGGCAGGAGCGCCATCTCGCGCGCGTTCTTGATGGCCTTGGCCAGCTGCCGCTGCTGCTGGGACGACACCCGGGTGACGCGGCGGCTTCGGATCTTGCCGCGGTCGGAGATGAACTTCCGCAGCAGGTCGGTGTCCTTGTAGTCGATGTACGTGATCCCGGCCTGGTACAGGGGGTTGGGCCGGTCCTTCGCGGGCTTGCGGTCGGGCTTGCGGGGCATGGCGGGTCAGACCTCCAGGAGGGTGTCGAAGGCGTGCGGCAGGCGCTGCCAGGCGTCGGGGCCGGCGGCGTACTCGGCATCGGTCAGCAGGCAGGACTCCAGCAGCCGCTCCAGGCCGTCCCGGTCGAGGCCGGGCGAGGTGAAGACCAGGTGCTGGCCGCGGTCTCCGTGCTCGGGGTGCCAGTCCAGCGCGGCGGCGGCACGGCGTACCGGCGGGACCATCTCCCAGGCCGCGTCCGGGAGGGACGCCAGCCACGGGCCCGTGCTCTCCACGCACAGGGCCCCGCCCGCCGCGTCCCAGTGGAACAGCGTGTCATGCTTGTCGGCGAGCCAGAACCGGCCCCGGCTGCGGGCGGCCGCGCAGGTCAGGTCCTCCAGCGCGGCGTACAGCCGCTCCGGGTGGAAGGGGCGGCGCCGGTGCCACACCAGGGTGGAGACGCCGTGCGCGTCGGCCTCGGCGGGCAGCAGCGCGCAGGCCGGGTGCTGGGCGGCGGCGGCCGCCTCGACGTCGAAGCCGGCCAGGGCAGCCTCGGCCAGGGGCGAGAGCGGACGCCTGCGCGGGGTCGGCACGGTCAGGCCGTCGTCCGCCCGGTCCGCGGGGGCTCCCTCTGCGACCGGGGCCCGGCGGGCCGTCGGGTGCAGCTGCGCGAGCAGCTCGCGGTCCTCGTCGTCGGCCTCCGGGGAGTCGGCGACGGCGAGGACGGGGGCGTACTCCAGCTGGCGCGCGAAGGTGTCGGCGACCGTGCGCTGGTCGGTCGCGGCGGCGGCGAGACCGGCGTCGGCCAGGTCGTCGCCGTTGCCGAGGTACGGCAGGACCAGGGCCGGGTCGACGGCGGTGATCACGCCGGTGACGGTGAGCCCGCCCGCCGTGACGACCTCGGCCATGGCCTTGGGCTCGACGGAGTCCCACAGCTCGACGACGGCGAGCCGGGTGGAACCGGCGTCCCGCAGCCGCTCCAGCTCCGGCACCAGGTCCTCGCGCAGGGCGCAGCACGCGCAGTCGTTGACGAGTGGCGCCTCCCCCGCGTCGAGGACACCGGAGGCGTCCCGGATGGTCCGTACGACCGTGCCCGAGGCGGCCGTCGCCAGGTCGTGGTGGAGGACGACACTGCCGGGCACGTCGGCGAGCAGCCGCGCGACGGCCGCCCTGCGGGCGTCGGCGTGCAGCCCGCCGACGATCACGACGGGGAGCCCAGGGGGGACAGCCACGGGGTCAGCCCTTCTTTCCGTACCGGCGCTCGAAGCGCTCCACGCGGCCGGCGGTGTCCAGGACGCGGGCCGTGCCGGTGTAGAAGGGGTGGCTGACGTCGGAGATCTCGACGTCGACGACCGGGTAGGTGTTGCCGTCCTCCCACTCGATCGTCTTCTCGCTCGCCGTGGCGGAAAGGGTCGAGCGGGTGAGGAAGGCGTAGTTCGCGGCACGGTCGCGGAAGACGACGGGCCCGTACTCCGGGTGGATTCCCTGGCGCATGGTCAGCGCTCCTCTCGGAAGTCGACGTGGCGGCCGACGACCGGATCGAACTTGCGCAGGGTCATGCGGTCCGGGTCGTTGCGGCGGTTCTTGCGGGTCACGTAGGTGAAGCCGGTCCCGGCGGTGGACCGGAGCTTGATGACCGGACGGAGTTCGTTGCGTGCCATGCCGCTATGATACTGAAAATGAAATCCATTTCCATAGCTTGAGGCAGAGAGGTACGTCACCACCCATGTCCGCGCACTGCATGCTGACCGGCACACAGCCGGGCTTCGGCAACCGCATCTCCCACTCCCACCGGCGCACGCCGCGCCGGTTCGACCCCAACATCCAGTCCAAGCGCTACTGGCTGCCGAGCGAGGGCCGGTACGTCCGGCTCCGGCTCAGCACCAAGGGGATCAAGACCGTCGACACGATCGGGATCGAGGCGGCCGTCGCCCGGATCCGCGCCCGGGGAGTGAGGATCTGATGGCGAAGAAGAGCAAGATCGCGAAGAACGGCAGGCGGCAGGAGGTCGTCGCGCGGTACGCCGCCCGGCGGGCCGAGCTGAAGGAGATCATCCGGCGGCCGTCGTCGACGGAGGGCGAACGGCTCGCCGCGCAGGCGGAGCTGCGCCGGCAGCCCCGCGACGCGAGCGCCACGCGCGTGCGCAACCGCGACCAGGTGGACGGCCGGCCGCGCGGCTACTTCCGGGCGTTCGGGCTGTCCCGGGTGAGTCTGCGGGAGCAGGCGCACGCGGGGTATCTGCCCGGCGTGCGCAAGTCGTCCTGGTAAGAGGCGTTCCCGGGGGGCTCTTGACGGGCCCTGGTAGCTTGCTGCGGTCGTTCCGGCCACGGGGTCGGGGTGCCGTCCGGGCCGGTCGGCCGGCTACAGCTTGGGGGCTTGCAGTGACTTCGGTGATCTTCTCGCGCCGCTCCGGCGCCGTGCGCGTCGCTGCGGCGGCCGCGGGGCTGGCGGGTGCGCTCGTGCTGAGCGCGTGCAGCAGCGGCGGCGACTCGGGCGACGACGCGTCCGCCGGCCCCTCCCCGTCGCCGTCGGCCTCGGCGTCCGCTCCGACGGGCGGCGACTCCGGCTCCGACGGGTCGTCCGGCGGTGCGCTGGCGGGCAGCTGGCTCGCGACGACCGGCGGCAAGGCCGTGGCCCTGGTGATCACCGGCAAGCAGGCGGCGCTGTTCGCCACCGGCGGCAGCGTGTGCAGCGGCACCGCCGGCGAGGAGTCCGGCATGAAGATGATCCGCCTGAAGTGCACGGACGGCTCCAAGGACCGGGCGACCGGCATGGTCGACTCGGTGAACGGGAGCAGCCTGAAGGTCACCTGGGAGGGCGGCCTCGGCGCGGAGACCTACACGAAGGCCGAGGGCGGCAAGATGCCGACGGGCCTGCCGACGGCGAGCCTCGGCTGACACACCGACTCCGGCCGGACGGGCCGCGGAGCGCCTACGGGTGCCGCGGCCCGTTCGGCGTTGATGGCGTGGGTGGGGCGTGCCGGAGGACGGACCAGGGCGGGTGGGCGCCGGCGGATCCGGGGCGAGGGCCTGCGTGGTCGGGCAGCGCGACGCATGCGTGCCGGAGGATCGGCCAGCGCGGGCGCCCGTTCGGTGGAGTTCAGGGCTCGGTGGGTTCCAGGGTTCAGTGGGTTCCGGGGCTCGGTGGGCTCCAGGGCCCGGTGGGCTCCAGGGCCCCGTGGGCTCCAGGGCCCCGTGGAGTCCAGGGCCCGGTGCGCTCCAGGGCCCGGTGCGCTCCAGGGCTCGGTGGGTTCCAGGGCTCGGTGGGTTCCAGGGACTACCACGCGTGCGTCCCGGAGTCCGGCGTTCGGGGGAATCGCAGGGGGTGCGTGGCCGTGCGGTGCGTGCGTGCGTGATGATCCAGGGGCCCGATGCCGCTCCCGTTCGACACGCCCAGAGGACCCCATGCGCACCTTCCCCCTCACCCTGGCCGCCGCCCTCGCCGCGACGCTCCTGCTGACCGGCTGCGACGACGACAAGGCCGGGGGTGACGACGTCAAGAACGCGGACCGGCCGAGCGACGCGGCCTGTGCGCTCGGCGACATGGGCGTCAAGGTCGGCGCCGGTGCCGCCCCGGCCGCCGGGGACACCGGCACCGTCACCGTCACGCTCACCAACAAGGGCAAGCAGTGCACGCTGAAGGGCTTCCCGGGCGTGGACCTGATGGCCGACGACAAGACGACGTCCGTCTCCCCGGACGAAGGCGCGAAGGCCCAGTCGCTGACCCTCGGGAAGGGCGGCACCACGTCCTTCACCATCACCTACGTCCGGGGCGAGGCGGGCTCCGCGGAGAGCCTCGCCGTGCGCAAGGCGTCCTTCACCCTGCCCGGCGACACCGGGACCGCGCACGAACTGGCGTGGTCGTACGGCGAGGTCGCCTGGGCGGCGGACAAGAAGCCCTCGGTGAGCGGCTTCGAGACGTCGGGCGACTGAAGGCGCTGACGGCGCTGACGGCGGGTCAGCGCAGCGGCGGCCGGTGCCGGACCTGGGCCCGGTCCGCCGCCTGCGCTCCCTGCGTCCAGCCCTCCGCGTCGCGCACCCCGCGCAGCCGGGTCGTGGTCGTCTCCGGGAACATCCGCTCCAGCCGCCCGGTGACGGCGACCTCGCGGGAGGCGAGGACCGGGAGCAGATCGTCGGTCACCTGGGTCTCGGCGGCCGCCGCCAGCCGGGTGCCGATGCGGTGGGCGTAGGCCGCGAGGAACGACTGCCGGAACGTCTTGGTGCGCCCCCGGCCAGCGGCCCTCTGCGTGGCCTCCGCCTTGGTCATCGCGGTCATGGCCTGCACGAGGAGCGAGGTGTGGAGGAGTTCCACCGCCTCCAGGTCGGTCTCGAAACCGACGACGGTGGAGAAGCCGAAGGGTTCGTTCCACACCGCCCGGCAGTGGTTGGCACCGGCGACGGCGTCCAGCAGCACCGCCTTGGCCTGCTCGTACGGCGGCTCGACCCCGATCCGGCAGGCCCCCGGCGTGTCCGGCGAGGGCGCCCGCGCCGCGAGCAGCGCCTCGTCGACACTGTGCCGGGCCATCAGCTCCTGCGCCTTGGCACTGAGCGCCTCCGCCTCCTCCGGGAACCCGGTGGCCTCGGCCTTGGCCAGCAGGGCGCGGATGCGGGTGAGCATGCGCGACTCGGCCCTCGCCTCCCCGGGCGCCGCTCCCGGCGTCTCGTCGAGGGGCTCCAGGGCGGGCAGCCGCAGCAGCAGCCGGTACAGCTCCAGCACGGCCGTGGCGTACGAGAAGCGGTCGGTGCGGGGCGGGGCGTCGGCGGGGAGGTCCGCGAGCTGCCCGTTCCAGCGGCGGCCCCGGGGGCCGTCGCCGGGCGCCTGTGCGCGGATCAGCGCGGCCACGAGGAGCACGTGGACGTCGTCCAGCTCGCGCCGGACGATCCGTACGACGTCGGCCGGCTGCCAGCCGCGCCGCCAGGCCGCCGCAACAAACTCCCGCCCTCGCCTGTCGAGTTCGGGGTCCGCCGCCGGGTCGGAGGCGAGCAGGGAGGCGCCGGTGTCGAGGGCCGTCTCGCCGGTCTCGTAGAGGGCGGCTGCGAACGCGCGGTCGACGGTGCTGGACGTACTCACGGGCCGATGGTGCCACGCGGTCACGGCCGGCATGGAACCCACGGCGGAGTGTCAACTCTCGGTTGACACTCACGGGAGCGCAACCTACGGTTGACACATGACGAACCCTGACACGACGTCATCCATCCGTCTCGACGACCTCATCGCGGCCATCAAGAAGGTCCACGAGGAGCCGCTCGACCAGCTCCAGGACGCGGTGATCGCCGCGGACCACCTGGGCGACGTGGCCGACCACCTGATCGGCCACTTCGTCGACCAGGCCCGGCGCTCCGGCGCGTCCTGGACCGACATCGGCAAGAGCATGGGCGTCACCCGGCAGGCCGCGCAGAAGCGGTTCGTGCCCAAGGAATCGGCCGATCTCGACCCGAGCCAGGGCTTCAACCGGTACACGCCGCGCGCCCGCAGCGTGGTGATGGCGGCGCACAACGCGTCCAAGGCGGCCCACAACGCCGAGGGTCTGCCCGAACACCTCGTCCTCGGCCTGCTGGCCGAACCGGAGGGACTCGCCGCGAAGGCGATCGTCGAGCAGGGGGTCTCCCTCGACGCGGTCCGCGCGGCGGCCACGGCGGCGCTCCCGCCGGCCGTAGAGGACGCCCCGGAGCTCGTGCCGTACGGCCCGGCCGCCAAGAAGGTCCTGGAACTCACCTTCCGCGAGGCGCTGCGCCTCGGCCACAACTACATCGGCACCGAGCACATCCTGCTCGCCCTGCTGGAGCACGAGAACGGCCAGGGAGTCCTCAGCCGCCTCGGCATCGGCAAGGAGCGGACCGAGCAGTACGTCGCCAGGGTGCTGGAGAAGATCGCGCAGGCACCTGTGCTGGACGAGTCCTGACCGTTCCTAAAGACTGAGCGGGAGTGAGTCCTGGTGCCAGGGCTCATGCTCAGCCGGACATCCCGAACGGTGTTGGGTGTCCTGGTTGCCCGCTTTCGCTCCGTATTCGGCGCGCACGGATCGTGTCCGTGGTCCGGGAATGCGGGGGCGGGGTTCCTCACGCCCCGGGATCCCAGACCTGGCCTGGACGGTCCGATGCCCTGCTCATCACGCCGGTGAGCAGGGGGCGGTGCCGTCCGTCGCCGGATCGGGTGCCCCAGGGCGCGCCTGCCGATCGCCACGGCTGCCGCGTCGTGGCGGAACGTCTTGCGGCGGCCGTGCTTCTCGCGTGTCTTGTCCGCGGTGAAGTCGAGATCCTCGACCGCGATCGCGAGGTGGTGGCGTTTGGCGAAGTGCAGCAGGCGGACCAGGGCGTGGCGGATCTGGGCGTCGCGGTGCTGTGCGGTGCCGGACAGGTCGTAGTCGAAGCGGAGGGGTTCGCCGACGGGGTTGCCGTGGGTGTCCAGGCGCCAGGCGGCCAGGTGGTCGGCGTTGGTGTCGACACCGACCAGCCCGTCCGTGCGGGCCGTGGCCACGGGCACGGTCTTGACCGGGGGGATCGTCCAGGACGCGGTCAGGTACCAGCGGCCCCGGATGGTGTCTTCGTGGATGCGGTAGGCGACGGCCCGGTTGGTCTGGATGCGGTCGGCCCACTGCTCACGCCGGTGCGCGAATGCCACCGTCGAGGCGAGCGGGGAGCTTGATCGAGACCTCGCCGTCGGGCGTGACGCGGATCGTCTCGTTGCCGAACCGCTTGCCCGACTCGCCGTCGGCTGCAAGGAACCGGCGCCCGGCCTGCCACCGCGCGCGCCACTGCTCCTGCGTGAGCCCGGCGGCCCGCAGATGGTGGCGGGTGTTCAACAGCCACTTCTGGCCGCGCACCACGCCCACGCGTCCGGCTTCCCAGTCCGCCCGCGCCGCATCGAGCCGCTCGGTCAGCACGTGCAGCCGACGCGTCTTGGCGAACCACTCCCGCTTGCTGCGGTATCCGCCCGGAGCCCGTTTGCTGCCTGCCTCGCCGACCGGCAGGGACAACCGGTGCGTGATCGTGCGCACCCCCGCCTGAAGAGTCTGGATGTGCGCGAGCTGACCGCGCCGGGCCAGCGCCCACTGATCATGGGAGGCCTTCGTGATGCTGCCCGCCCAACGGGAGGACGACCCCGGCGTCAGGGCCCGCTTGCGCTCGGCCCACAGCTCGGCGTCGTGCTCCAAGCCGGCCACACAACGCGCCTTCAGGTCCCGCGAGGCCAGCGTGCCCAGATGGTCACCCACCAGGCGCAGCACGCGTTCGTCCTCGGCGGTCAGGTACGTGAGCCGGTCACGAACCGCGATCCCGGAAGGGCCGGACACCACGAACGGCGCTCCGAGCTTCCGCAGGCCGCTCAATCCCCCCACCCCCGTCCCGCGCCGGTTGACCAATCCCTCAGCGCGTTCAACGACCCCCACGCGCAAAGGTCACACATTCGACAGCAGAACTTTCGTTCACGCGCATGAGGCCGCACCTCCCGCAGCACGGACACTCACTCATGCGCACCTGAACACGCCTATGCACAGTCAGCCGCCAGCAGTTCACAACCCTCGTCGGCGGCGGCAGGGGGCGTTGTCAGACCCCCCTGCCACACTCGCTGCATGGCCGACAGATGGGCGCTCGCCCCGGCCGAGGACGGTGGCGTGGACGTCGCCCCCCTCGGCCGGGACGGGCTGCCCACCGGGCCGGTGCGGCGGGAGGCGGATCCCGCCGAGGCCGTGCGGAGCCGTCCCGGCGTCACGCGGTGGGTGTGGCGGTCCACCGCCGAGGTCTACCCGCGCCTGCTCGCCACGGGGGTGCGAGTCGAGCGGTGCTACGACATCGAGACCGCCGAGACGCTCCTCCTCGGCCACGAGGGGCGGTACGGGGAACCACGCTCGGCCGCGGCCGCCCTGGCCCGGCTGCGCGGCGGCCCCGTACCGCCCGATCCGCCGCAGCGGTCCGCGGAACCGGGCTCCCAGTCGTCCCTGTTCGAACCTCAGGGCGTCCACCTCCCCCTGGCGGACCTGCTCGCGGTGTACGCCGAGCAGCTGCGGCGGCACGACAGCGCCGAGCACCCCGACCGCATGCGGCTGCTCACGGCCGCCGAGTCGGCGGGCATGCTGGTGGCGGCCGAGATGAACCGCGCCGGGCTGCCCTGGAGCGCCGAGATGCACCGCACGCTGCTGCACGACCTCCTGGGCGAGCGGTACGCGGGCGGCGGCGAGCCACGCCGGCTGGCAGAGCTGGCCGAGGAGGTGTCCACCGCGTTCGGCCGCCGGGTCCGCCCCGACCTGCCCGCCGACGTGGTCAAGGCCTTCGCGCAGGCCGGCATCAAGATCTCCTCGACCCGTAGGTGGGAGATCGAGACGGTCGACCATCCGGCCGTGAAACCACTGCTGGAGTACAAGAAGCTGTACCGCATCTGGGTCGCCCACGGCTGGTCCTGGCTGCAGGACTGGGTCCGCGACGGCCGCTTCCGGCCCGAGTTCCTCGCGGGCGGGACGGTGACCGGCCGCTGGGTCACCAACGGCGGGGGCGGGCTGCAGATCCCGAAGGTGATCCGGCGGGCCGTGGTCGCCGACCCCGGCTGGCGGCTCGTCGTCGCCGACGCCGACCAGATGGAACCGCGCGTCCTCGCCGCGATCTCCCGCGACCCGGGCCTGATGGAGGTGGCCGGACGGGAGAGCGACCTGTACCAGTCGGTCTCCGACCGGGCCTTCTCCGGCGACCGCTCCCAGGCCAAACTCGCCGTGCTCGGCGCGGTCTACGGCCAGACCTCCGGCGACGGCCTGAAGAACCTCGCGGCACTCAGACGCCGGTTCCCCCGAGCCGTGGCCTACGTCGACGACGCGGCCCGGGCCGGTGAGGAGGGCCGGCTCGTGCGGACCTGGCTCGGCCGGACCTGCCCGCCGGCGGCCAGGGGGACGGACGACGCGACCGAGGAAGCGGGCATCCCGGCCGCCGAGGCGGACCCCTCCGACGACAGCGCCGCGTGGGTGCCCGGCTACGCCTCCACCAACGCCCGCGCCCGCGGCCGCTTCGCCCGCAACTTCGTCGTCCAGGGCAGCGCCGCCGACTGGGCGCTGCTGCTGCTCGCCGCGCTGCGCAGGACCTGCGCGGAGCTGGCGGCCGAGCTGGTCTTCTTCCAGCACGACGAGGTGATCGTGCACTGTCCCGCGGAGGAGGCCGAGCAGGTCGTGGCGGCGATCCGCGAGGCGGCGGCCCTGGCCGGGCGGCTGACCTTCGGGGAGACACCGGTGCGGTTCCCGTTCACGACGGCCGTGGTGGAGTGCTACGCGGACGCCAAGTGATCACCCGGGACGCCGGCCTGGCCCGTTCAGCAGCGGGCGGCGGATCTTTCAGGCAGCGGCGGATCCAGGAGGGATGTCGTCCTGGCCGAGGCCGGGTCCCACGGTCGCGGCGAGGATCTGCTCGGCGACAGCCGCGTACCAGTGCAGCGCCGTGCCGGCGGTGTCGGCGGCGCCCCGCTTTCCGGCCCGTTCACGGGCGAAGTCGCGCACCAGGACGTGCGGCGCGTAGCGGCCGTACGTCGTCTCCTCCAGCAGGGCCCCGTCGAGGAGGCGGTCCAGGGCCGCCTCGGTGCGGGGTTTGCCGATGCCGGTGAGACGGGCGAGAAGGGGGACGCCGTAGGCGGGCAGGTCGAGCGTGCCGATACCGCGCAGGGTGCGGGCCGCGTCCCGGTCGGCCTCGCGCTCGGAGGCGGCGAGCGCGTCGTACGCCACGGCCAGGGAGCGGCGGACGCTCAGGTCGTCGTATTCCAGGTGGCGCAAGCGCCCCTCGGCGGTGGTGAGTTGCGCGGCGAGCGTCTCGGGCGTCAGGGCCCGGCGGGCGGCGAGCCGCGCGGCGAGGACCCGCAGGGCCAGCGGGAGCCGGCCGGTGAGCTCGACGAGGAGCCGGGCGGCGTCCGTGCCGTCCATGCCGTCGCGGCCCGAGGCTCTGCGCAGGAGTTCGGCGCCCTCCTCGTCCGACAGTGGGGCCAGCGGGAACCGGGCCGCGCCGTCGAGGGCGGTCAGCGGCGAACGGCTGGTGACGATCACCGCGCACCCGGCACCGCCCGGCAGCAGCGGCCGTACCTGCGCGGCGCTCGCGGCGCCGTCCAGTACCAGGAGCGTGCGGACCGGTGCGAGCAGTGTCCGGAGCAACGCGGCCGCGGCGTCCGGCTGCTCGGGGATGCGGCAGGGCTCGGTGCCGAGGTCACGCAGCAGCGCGGTGAGCGCCTGAGCAGGGGTGAGAGGCGTCCTGCCCGGGGTGGCGCCGTGCAGGTCGAGATGCAACTGCCCATCGGGGAAACGTTCCGCCACCTGGTGGGCGACCCGCAGGGCGAGCGCGCTCTTGCCGACGCCCGCCATGCCGCTGATGACGGCGACGGGGTGGGGGCCGGCTGCCGTGAGCGCGCGGTGCAGGGAGTCGCGTACGGCCCTGCGGCCGACGAAGTGGGCCGGAGCCGGGGGCAGTTGGGCGGGCGCAGGCACCGGGCCGCCCCGTTCACCGGGTGACGCCCCGGCGGCCGGACACATCGGCACCCTGCCGCTGTCGCCCGGCTCCCCCGCACCACCGTCGCCCACGGCCCCCCGCAGCACCTCCACGTGCGCTTCCCGCACCCCCGCCCCCGGTTCGATGCCGAGCCGGCCGACGAGGCGGGTACGCAGGTCCCGGTGGACGGCCAGGGCCTCGGCCTGACGGCCGGTGCGGTGCAGGGCGAGCATCAGCTGCCGGTGGTAGACCTCCCGCAGCGGATACTCGCCGGTCAGCGCCACAAGCTCCGGTACCAGCTCGTGAAGCCGCGGTCCGCCCAGCGCCAGCTCGGCGTCGTAGCGCCACTCCAGCAGCAACAGCCGGGCCTCGCACAGCCGCTGCGCGAAGGCGTACCCGCCGACCTCGGGCGGCAGCCCGGCGAGCGGCGCGCCCCGCCACAGCCCGAGCGCGGCCGCGCACTCGCGCACGACCCGCTCCCAGGCCCGGCCGGTGTGCGCGGCACGCGCGGCGGTGACGTGTCCGTCGAAGACGTGGACGTCCAGCTCGCCCTCGTCGAGCCGCAGCACGTACCCGGACGGCACGGTGCGCAGCCGTCCGGGATCGTCGAGCAGCCGCCGCAGCCGGGCGATGTGATTGTGCAGCGAGGCCCGGGCGGATACGGGCGGCGCCCCGCTCCACAGCGCGTCCTCGAGCGCTTCGACGGAGACGACCCGTCCGGCGTCGAGGAGCAACGCGGCCAGCAGTGCACGGGACTTGGCGCTTGCGACGGGTGTGGCCTCACTCCGGCGCCCGCCTTGATCGTCGCGGAACAGCACCGGTGGGCCCAACAGCCCGAACCGCATCATCGCGCCACTACCCCCCGTGCACCCCGCCGTGGCGGGTTTCCACCCCTGGGCGACGGATTTCCGCCACCCGGCCTTCACCAGCTGCGTCGGGATCAGCCGACACCCTGGCCGTCCTCGACCTCGGTTCGGCGACTTCCGGCCGATCGGCGGATGACGCAACGGCGAAGCGTTGGCCATATGTTAGCGATCCGTTGGCAAAGCCTGATGTGATCACTACATCGGATCTGGCCCGGCGGTGCGCGCGTCTGGACGCGCAACTCGGGGGAGTGTCGCCGCCGCGGCCGGGTCCGGGTCCCGGTCGGCGAGGTGAACGGCCGGGGCCCTTTCCATCTCTCCTGCGCGGCGGGCCATCTCTCCGGCGCGGCGGGTTCTTCGACACGTCAGCCTTTCCGGCGTGGCAGGCCCTTGGGCGGGTCGCGCTCTCCGGAAGATCGGCCCCCGTCGACGCGTCAGATGACGGGCGGCACGTGAGATGGCGGACGGCGTCAGATGACGGACGTGATGACGGACGGCACGTCAGATGACCGGTGGCCGTCCCAGCCGGGTGAGCCGCCACACCGTCCGCCACCGCATGGGCCGCCGCTCCCCCGCCGGCTCCCGTACGCCCTCCAGGAATCCGCCGAACCACGCGCGCAGCCCGGCGCCCGACCGGTTGCGGGCGAGGGTGAGCAGCACCCACACGCCCAGATGGACGGGGACGAGCGGGAGCGGCAGCCGGCGCCGGGCCAGCCAGACCCGGTTGCGGGCGTTCACCCGGTAGTAGATGGCGTGCCGGGCGGGCGAGGTCTTGGGGTGCCGGAGCAGCAGCTCAGGCGCGTACAGGATCCGCCACCCGGCATCCACCGCCCGCCACGCGAGGTCGGTCTCCTCGTGCGCGAAGAAGAACTCGGCGGGCCAGTCGCCGACCTCGTCGAGCATCGCCATCCGCAGCCCGTGCCCGCCACCGAGGAAGCCGGTGACGTAACCGCCCCGGTGGGGGTCCGAGTTGCCAAGGCGGGGCACGTGCCGCTGCTGCGTCTCACCGAGCTCGTCGGCGATGCGGAAGCCTACGATGCCGAGTCGCTCGTCGGCGGCGTACAGGTCCCGCACGCGGCGCAGCACGTCGGGGTCGACGAGCAGTCCGTCGTCGTCCAGATCCACCACGACGTCGATGTCGCCGAACTCCCGCAGCCGCGCCAGGGCGGCGTTGCGCCCGCCGGGGCAGCCGAGGTTCTCGTCGAGCTCGACGGTGGTGACCTCGCCGGGCAGCGACAGCCGGCGGGCGAAGTCGGGCAGCGGGCAGCCGTTGCCGACGACGACGATCCGCTCGGGCGGCACGTCCTGCTTGGCCACGGACTCCAGCAGGGCGTCGACCTCGTCGGGCCGGTTGCCCATCGTCACCACGGCGACGGCGATCCTGGGCGCCCTCATGTCCTCACCTCGTACCGGTCGGCAGCTGACTGATCGACGGGCGATGCTAGCCGTTCACGGTAGGGACGTCTTGAGGACGCCTGCCGGACAGCGGTGCGCCTACGCCGTTCAGCGCAGGGCGGCACCCGACCGGAGCGGGCACAGGATGTCGGGTGCGGCAGGGAACGCGCTGCCTAGCGTGAGGCACGAAAGGAAGGAGACCGGACGTGCTGGACCGGCTCAACCAGGCGATGGACCGTATCGAACGCGACCTCGGCCACACCGTCGACGCGGCGGAACTGGCGCGTACGGCGTGCACCTCGGAGTACCACCTGCGCCGCATGTTCTCGGCCCTGGCCGGCATGCCGCTGTCGGAGTACATCCGCCGCCGTCGGCTGACGGTCGCGGGCGCGGAGGTGCTGGCGGGGGACGTGACGCTCCTGGAGATCGCGGTCCGCTACGGCTACGGCTCCGGCGAGGCGTTCGCACGGGCGTTCCGCGCGATGCACGGTGTGGGCCCGGGCGAGGCCCGTCGCACCGGCGCCGCGCTCGTCTCCCAGCCCCGGTTGACCTTCCGCCTCACCGTCGAAGGGAGCAGCAGCATGCACTACCGCGTCACGGACCGCCCGGCCTTCACCGTCACGGGCTTCAAGACCCGGATCCCCCTGATCCACTCCGGCCCGAACCAGGCGATCATCGACTTCGTCCGGGGCCTCGACAAGCCCGCGGTGGAGTACTTGGGGAAACTGTCCGACCAGGAGCCGCAGGGCCTCGTCGCCGTCTGCGACGACCTGGATCCGAGCCGCGCGCAGGGCACGGAACTCGACTACTACCACGCCGTGATCACCTCGAACCCGGCTCCGGCTCCCGAGGGCACCACCGCCCTCCCGGTGGCGCCGGGCACCTGGGCGGTCTTCACCACCTCGGGGCCCGCCCCGCAGGCCATCCAGCAACTCTGGCACGACGTGTACACCGAGTGGTTCCCGTCCAACCCCTACCGCACCCGCCCCGGCCCGGAGATCCTCCGCACCCGCCTGTCCCCCGACGGCACGGAGGCGGACGCCGAGCTGTGGCTGCCGGTGGAGCGGGAAACCCCCCGCTGACACGCCGGGAGCCCGGGCCGGGTCCCGTCCGGCCCGGGCTTCGGTGGGGCGGCTTCGACGTGTTCGCCCGACACCACATCCACCGAAACGGAGGTTCGTGCGGTGGGTCGGTCAGGACGCGAGTACGCCACCGAACACGGGAAGGTTGCGGATCACCGTCCACAGCAGCAGCACGCCGAGCACGGCCCACCCCCACCACCCCGGGCGAGCCCGCGGCCGGGACCTGCCGGTGACGACGCGCAGCCACACCCCCGCACCGACCGGCAGAAAGACGAGCAGCAGGGCGTTGTAGTCCGCTGCCGCCGCCACATGACCGTGGGTGAGCTCGTGCAGCGCGCGCAGGCTCCCGCAGCCAGGGCAGTCCAGTCCTGTGACGGCCCGGAAGGGGCAGGCCGGGAACGGACCCGGTTGCGCGGGGTCCGCACATGCCGTGGCGACGACGACGGCTGCCAGGACGAGGGCGCCCAGCCACGCTTCGAGGGCGGCCCGTCCACGCGGCGCGTCGCGCCCCACGGTCATGGCGCGGGCATGTACTCGGTGGACGTGCCCGAGGTGCTGATGAGGATGATGAAGATCAGCCAGAACAGGACGCCGAGGCCGACGCTCACGAGGATGAGGATCCGGGCTTTGCGGGACGCCTGTGCGGCTCCTTGGTAGTCGCCCGTCGTCAACTTCGCAGAGACCTGTGAGGCGAAGACGATGGCGGCGATCCCTGTGGGCAGGAAGCACAGGAGCGTGACGAGGATGGCGGGCGTCATGTAGGACTCGGGGACCGGCCTCTGCGGCGCGAAGCCCCACTGCTGCTGTTCCGAGTGCGGTGGCTGTGTGGGCGGTTCCGAGTGCGGCGGCACGGAGGGATCCTGCCAACTCGTGCGCTCACCCCAGTCGTCGTGGTCGGGTGGCGGTACTCGGTGTTTGTCTGCCATGGCTGACTGCCCTCCTTCCGGATGTGCCGTCTCAGCCGGGGACCCACATGGCGGCCCGTGAGTCCCAGGTCCAGCGCTGATCGCGGACGTCCAGCCCGACGGCCTGTTCGTACGCCCCTGCCGGAAGCCCCGGGGTGAAGGTGACCCGGCCACCCGCCGGTGCCTCGAAGACCACACCCGCCGGTGCCGGTGTCCCTTGTCCGGCCGGTGCGAACAACCGGTCCGTGAAGGCCTTGAGTCCCTTGTGGGCGTCTTCGGCGACCTTCTGGAACAGGGTGCGCAGGAACGGGTCGAGAACCGCTGTCATCACCAGCACCAGCACCACTTCGGCCGCTCCCCTGCGGGTCGGTATCAGCATGCACTTGGTGTCGACTCCGGCCTCGCGCAGCAGATCCTGTCCCCCTTCCGCGGGATCGGAGGGCAGGGACGAAGGCCAGAGGATCTCTACGGCGGGGACTGTCATGGTCAGACTTCCTCCTCGGCCAGCCAGTCGGGCAACTCCCAGCATTCGATGGAACCCTCGTGGGATGCGGTCAGGAGTCCCTCGTCGCCCTCGAGGAACGCGAGCCCAACGGGCCGGCTCGCCAGCCGTGTCACGAGCGAGGGGGCTCCGGTGTGCACGTCGCGAACGGCCACCTCGCCGCCTTGATGGGCGACCGCCATCGCCGAGTACTCGTCTGCGAACGCCAGGTGGTGCGCGGCGACACCGGGATGTGTGCGCCACAGGAGTCGCCCCTGCCAGGACCACACGCGCACCCGGCCGTCCATGCAGCCGGTGGCGAGAAGTTCTGCGGTGACAGCGAAGGAGCGGACGGGCTGGGGGTGGCGCCAGGTCATGACGGCCAGTCCGTGTACGTTCAACTGCCGCACCACGCCGTCTCCGCAGGCCACGACCACGCATCGGTCTCCGGGAGCGAAACTCAGGGGCCCGAGCGGGGCCTCCTCACCCGATGACCAGGCTTGGGCCTCCCGCAGTGGAACGACGGCCAGGTCCCGCACCCGGGCGCCCCGGGGGTCGTAGACCTGGACGCGGTTCTCCACGGTCAGCGCGAGCCAGTGGCCGTCCGAGCTGAAGGCGAGGGCGGCACCGTGGTCCCCGACGGAGATGACCCGTGCGGGCAACTCGGTCTGCAGGTCCCAGATGACGACGGTGCCGTCCTTGTGCCGGCTCGCCACGTGCCGTCGCCACGGACTCCAGGCGAGTCGCACCGGCTCCTCGCGCTGCACGGGCATGCACTGGGCGACCAGTTCTGCGCGCGCCGCGTCGAAGACCCGGACCACGCCGTCCTCACCGGCGACGGCCAGCAGGTTCGCGGGCCCGAGTGCCATGTGCCCGCACGGGCTGGTCCGGGCGATCAGCCGGGACGTCGCCGGTGGCTCGGGAGGCTCGCCGGGCGGCGTCGGCGGCGTCGGCGGCGGCTTGGTCCGTGACTCGTCCGACGGCTGCGGAGGCGCCGACTGCGAGGCGAATATCTGTGCCGTCTCGGACGCGAGGAACAGCACGGGCGTGGCCCACTCCAGGCTGCCCAGACGCACCTTCACCTCGTCGCGGGCGAGGGTCACCGCGCGGTCCACCGGGACTCCTTCGGCGAGCCACTCGTAGAAGGCGGAGGCGAAGGTGAAGGCGGCCCGGTCGGTGATCTCGTACTGCATGGCCACCACGGCCGGTACCCCCGCTTCGACCAGGGAGGCGGCGGTGCTCGTGAAGACGTTCTGGGAGCCGCTCACCGCGGACTCGCAGGCGTTCAGTACGACGAGCCGCAGCTGGGGGCTCCGCTCGATCAGCCGTCGGAAATCACGCGCGTGAAAGCGCATCGCCGAACCGTCGTCGCCGGAAAGCTGAATGTATCCCTCGTCGCCCTCCTCGTCGAAACCGCCGTGACAGACGCAATGGAGCACGTGCCACGTGCCACCGCCCAGTGCCCTCGCGAGATCCTTCCAACGGTCTCCGGGCAGCCAGTGCACGTCCACTTTCTCGGAACTGTCCTGTTGCAGGACCTCGGCGATCCGCTCCCTTTCCTGCTGCGCTTCCAGCGGGGGGAGGTCATCCGGGAGTGCCGATATTCCCAGCACCCGAAGCGGCAGGGCCAGGGGCATCGGGGAAATCGGGTCCATGAGCCGCAAGTCCCGCACGACGGGTACGCGAAGAGCGAGATAGTCGGCGCGAGCCGGATCGGCCGGATCGACCATGTACTCCCATGGAATGCGCGAGACCTGCGGACCGTCCGGCCGCAGCAGTACGCGCAGCGACTTGCCCTGCTCTTTGGCGCGGCTCCGGCACCGGTCGAACTGGGCGAATATCTGGTTCTGCAAGATGGTGCCGGTCAACAGCTTGCCGAATTCGCGCACGGATTTCTCCGGTGCGGAAGCGCCGGAAGCGCCGCGAACGATGCTCAAGCTGTACGACTTGATCAAGGATGTCTGCACGCGCTGCAGGGCCAACTGCAGTTTGTCCTCGGAGTACGGCGGCGGGACCCTCATACTCGCTTCACCGTATTCCGATGAGCATTCAACAAACCAGTCGGTGCCGGTTTCAATAATTTTGATCCGAAACGGCAGACTTTCCATTTCTGCCACCTCCGATGCCCGCGATTCCAGTCCACACCCGATATGTCGGTGCGTCCAATCGGCCGTCGGGGCAGCTCACGAGGGCCCATCGGCCCCTCCTGTCGGAGGACGCCGTGCGGCGCTTGTGCGCGTCGTCACCACGCGCACTGAACGACGAAACCCTCAGGTCGGATCTATCCGACCTGAGGGTTTCAGGGGAGCCGCCTTCGGGATTCGAACCCGAGACCTACGCCACTGTCGGACCTCTACAAGCCATCCGCCAGGGGGTTCCTCCACGGATGCCTGCCTGGTGGCACCTCAACCTAAGCCGCTACCTGCCCGGCCCTGGCGCGGATGTGTTCCGCCGGGGTTGCCGTCGGGTGCTGGTTGATCCAGCCCAGGCCGCCGATGTCGAGTCACGACGGGGCCGGACGCCTGCTGGAGGCAGCCGGGCTGGACGGCGAGCTGCGATACCAGTACGACCGTCGCGGACTGACCAAGGCGGAACTGGTGGACGGTCGCCCCATCGTCTACGCCTATGACGTCCTGGGCCGCCGTACGCGCCGCACCACACCCACCGGTCACGTCACCTCCTACGCCTACGGCGCCGACGGACAACCCCACCGCCTGACCACCGGCGGTCACCGAATCGACTTCACACACGACGCCGCCGGCCGCGAGCTGGCCCGCGTCTTCGGCGACACGGTCACCGTGTCCTCCGCCTGGGACGAGGCCGGACGGCTCTCCGCGCAGCACATCACCGCCGGAGCACGCGCCGTCAACCACCGCGCCTACTCATACCGCGCCGACGGTCACCTGACCTCCGTCGCGGACCGGCTGTCGGGCACCCGCACCTTCGACCTCGACCAGGCAGGCCGCGTCACCGCCGTCCACGCCCAGGGATGGACGGAGCGGTACGCCTGCGACGACCTCGGCAACCAGATCGCGGCATCCTGGCCGTCCCGCCACCCCGGCAACGAGGCCACCGGACCGCGCGCCTACACCGGCACCACCCTCACCCGCGCCGGAGACGTCCGCTTCGAGTACGACGCCCTCGGCCGGGTCACCCTGCGGCAGAAGACCCGCCTCTCCCGCAAGCCCGACACCTGGCGCTACACCTGGGACACGGAGAACCGCCTCACCTCGTGACCACCCCCGACGGGACCCGGTGGAGGTACCGCTACGACCCGCTCGGCCGCCGCACCACGAAGCAGCGCCTGGCGGCCGACGGCGAGAGCGTGGTCGAGGAGATCCGGTTCACCTGGGACGGCCTCACCCTGTGCGAACAGACCAGCCACCAGCCGGACGTTTCGAACACGGTCGCCCTCACCTGGGACCACCGTGCCGACGTCCCCCTGGCCCAGACCGAGTGCATCCTCAAGGCCGACGACCGCCAGGAGGAGATCGACCGCCGGTTCTTCGCCATCGCCACCGACCTCATCGGCACGCCGACCGAGCTCATCGACGAGACGGGCGACATCGCCTGGCGCACCCGGGCCACCCTGTGGGGCACCACCGCCTGGGCCCGTGACAGCAGCACCTACACCCCTTTCCGCTTCCCCGGCCAGTACTACGACCCCGAAACCGGCCTCCACTACAACTACTTCCGGCACTACGACCCAGAGAGCGGCCGCTACACCTCCCCGGACCCTCTCGGCCTGGCTCCCGCGCCGAACCCGGTCGCCTACGTGGACAACCCGTACAGCGGGTGCGACCCGCTGGGTCTCATGCCCAAGTACACCAAGGAGGAGAAGGCCCAGCAGGCCCGGGAAAAGGCCATCAAGACCGCGGACGAGGTCGTCGAGAGAGCGCAGGGGGACCGGATGAGGAAGGACGGCGGCTATCACGCGGACACCAGGCACGGCTTCAGCGACGAACGGGTCCTGGAGATCCTCAAGAAGCCGGACGCGGTGTACCACTCAACGGCGGGCAGCGGAAACCTGATCTTCCGACAGGGCGAGGACGTCGTCGTGGCCAGGGGTGGCGGCGCCGGAGGAGGCAATGTCACGGCATACGGTCCGTCGGGCATCAAGGGCGAGTCCGGGGCCGAGGCGCTGGGCGGCCTGCCCACCGACCCCGGCGGACCGATCACCCACGCCGACGTGGTGGACGGCAGGATTCCAGCCAAGAACGGCTACATGGCTCCGGCAGTGCAGATCAAATGAGGCGGCATCGACCATGAATCTGACCTTGGGCGACGACTGGCACGCAATGGTGACGGCCGATCAGCTGCCCCTCACCCCCCGCTTCACGGGCAACTCCGTGAACGTCGCGCACTACGCGAACGCGGAGGAACGTGAGCGGTTCCTCTCGGCCACGTTCGGCAGCCAGGACTGGCTGTGGGACACCCCTGACATCCTCCGCTTCGACCAGGACAGCCGGAAACTGGTGGGGGCCGAATTCCAGATGCCATACGTGTCCACGTACGCCGAAATCTCCGCCCGCGTCCCCGTCCTGCCCGCGGTACGCCCGGGCGGGCTCATGGCGGATGACGTCCGGGACTACCGGCTGGACATGTGCACGGTGCTGTGCCGCGCTCCCGAGGACGCCGTACTGACCTGTCTGCGCGACGTCGACGTCCTCGACGAACCGCTGGAGGCCGCCATCGGCATCGCCCCGGACGTGGCGCTCCTGGTCCAGCACGGCGCCGTCGTCGGCTGGAGCCTCACCGATCCCGCGCGGTACCTGACCACCGCCTACACCGCCCCCGACCCCGCCCCACCGGCCCCGGCCACCCGCCGACTGCTCAGCGCCTGCCTGGACCTGGTCTCCGACCCGCTGCTCGAAGCGGTACAGAACCGCGAGCCGACCGCCCTGACCCGGCTCCGCGAGGCCCACCAGTCCCTCCGCACCCAACACCAGGATCGCCACCGAGCCAACGCCCTCTTGGCGCTCATCAACAACCTGGTCGAGGACTACGCTGACCGGCCGACCGGGCAGAACCCGTGAAGCACCGGACTGCCCCGCCCATGGCGGACGGCAGGCGACACGGCGCCGTCCGGATCCGGTGAGGGTACGCGCACGTGCACCTACTTCTGAAGACCTGAGCGTCCAGGCGACGGCACTCCGCTGCCCGCCACCCCATTGGTTGTGGTCGGACGACGACCTGGCCCTTGCCTCGATCGGTCACTGCGTGCACTCACGGCCAATCACTGCCAACCGAGCCGACGTGGGATCTGTCCGGACCGGACAGTCCCGACGACGCCTGTCGTCCCATCGGAGACCGGTGGATTTCACCCATGCCCCAGGGGCCAGCAACGGTCCCCTGATGGAGGGTCACGCACGGCTGTCCACCGGTTGTCCACCGGGGGCCCTTCCCTGCACAGACGGCAGTGCCCGATTTACCGATATTCCAAGGTCACCCGAAACAAAGAACCCCAGGTCAGAGGCCCGACCTGGGGTTCACCATGGAGCCGCCTTCGGGATTCGAACCCGAGACCTACGCATTACGAGTTGTCCGATCTTGGTCCGAGGTCGTCCGCTTTCGCCGTTGGGCCCTGGACGGCACGTTCGAGCAGATGCGCCAGGCAGCCCAGTCCCAGGCGGATGCGGCCGGCGACATCGACTGGCTGGTGTCGGTCGACTCCACTGTCGTACGCCCCCACCAGCATGCCGCCGGGGCTCGAAAAGGGGGCTCCGCAGCCCCTGCCTCGGACGCACCCGTAGCGCCCCCACCCTGATAGCTGTCAGGGTCACGACGTCCCTGGTGCGGTCTACGGTTCGAGTCGTCGGTTACGACTACAGAGGAGATCACATGGGACTGAGAAATCGAGCGGCTGCGACGGTCGTGACGCTGATCGCCGCGTTCCTTCTTCCGCTGGCTGCGCAGGCACCGGCACAGGCAGCCGCGACCGCGTGGACGCCGGGGATCTCCCCCCTGCACTCAGGCGAGTGGGTGAAGCGGGACATACAAGGTGGTGACGCTGCTGAGAAGGCGCTCAAGGATTGCGCCCGGGCATCAGGGATCGCCTGTGTATCGGTCGGTCAGGGCGACGGCAAGCAGAGCATCTTCCACCTGTACAGGTGCGGTACGCGGTCACTCTCGAACTTCATCGACGCGCTCACCGTGATCAACAACCAGACGGGCGGAGCCGAAGTCCGTTTCACAGGGCCCAACGTGGGTACATACCGCGCCCCTGCCCACCCCAGCACCATCTGGAACTTCCCGAACGAGGCGACGCTCGACTTCAACACCATGTCCATCTGCTGAGGTCACACCAGCCCGGACACGCCGATCAGGGTGTCTGGGCTATCGCCCGTACGACTCAGGAGCTACTCGACGACTCTGACCCTGGTCCCCGTTCCGGGTCGAGATGCTGCCTGCTCCGTCAGAGATCGCAGCGCGGCTCAAGGTCGACGAGGGGAGCAAGACCGTCCTGCGGTTCTGTCACCGCTACGTGGACGATGTGCCTTGGTCGACGCAGGCGACCTACTACCCCGCCTGGCTGATCGAAGAGCGCCCGCGCCTGGCCGAGCCCGGAGACATCGAAGAGGGCACTACCAGGTATCTCGCCGCCAGCGGCATCGAGCGTCGGCGAGAACGTGGCCACGCTCGTGGACCCTCCGAGCGCGACGGAAGCCGCCACACGGCTGGCACCATCCTGAACGAGTTGGGTGTGGACATGCCCACGATCATGGAGATCCTCAGGCACACCCAAATCAGCCAGACCCGGCGGTACGTGAAGGGACGCTCCCACCTGTCCAAGGACGCCATGCGACGCATGGGCGAGTTCTTCGTACCCGCGCCGACGACGCCGATTCCGGGCCCCACTGAGGCCAGAACTGAGATCGCCGACACCCGCGCAGCACGCGCGCAGCGCCGCCGCCGCATCCGCTGAAACGAAAAAACCCAGCTCAGACACTGTCTGGGCTGGGTTTCAAAGAGAGCCGCCTTCGGGATTCGAACCCGAGACCTACGCATTACGAGTGCGTTGCTCTGGCCATCTGAGCTAAGGCGGCGCGCCGTCCGCACTATGGTGCGATCAGCAACGACGGTAAGTCTACACAGTTTCCGAGGGTGCTCCGTACCAGCCCCGGAGGCGGACCGGCCGGGGCCGGCGGCAGGGCTATGAGCAGCGCTTTCCGTCCGTGGGCGGGGTGCCGCGCAGGAGGTAGGCGTTGATCGTCCGGTCGATGCAGGAGCTGCCGCGGCCATAAGCGGTGTGGCCGTCGCCCTCGTAGGTGAGCAGGCGCGCCGAGGAGAGCTGACCGGCCAGGGCCCGTGCCCAGCGGTAGGGGGTCGCCGGGTCCCGGGTGGTGCCGACCACGACGATGGGCGCCGCGCCCTTCGCCTCGATGCGGTGCGGCTCACCCGTGGCGTGCACCGGCCAGTAGGCGCAGTTCAGGGAAGCCCAGGCGAGGCCCTCACCGAAGACCGGCGACGCCTTCTCGAACTCGGGCAGCGCCGTGCGCACCTGGTCGGGGGTGTCGAAGGCGGCCGGCAGGTCCAGGCAGTTCACCGCCGCGTTGGCGAACATCAGGTTGCTGTAGGCGCCTTCGGCGTCCCGCTCGTAGTAGCCGTCGGACAGCACGAGGAGTCCGGAGCCGTCGTTCTCCTTCATCGCGGACGTCAGCGCCTCGCGCAGCTGCTCCCAGGAGCCCTCGTCGTACATGGCCGCGATCACACCGGTCGTGGCGAGCGACTCGGTGAGCCTGCGGCCGCCGGCGTCTCCGGCGGGGAGTGGCCGGGTGTCCAGCTTCTCGAAGAACGCCTTGAGGTTCGCGCCCACCCGATCGGGCGAGGTGCCCTTGCCGCCCAGCGGGCAGTCGGCCTGCCGCACGCAGTCCTTCGCGAACGACCGGAACGCCGTCTCGAAGCCCGCCGTCTGTTCGAGGTTCAGCCGCCGGGCCGGCAGCGACGGGTCCATCGCGCCGTCCAGCACCAGCCGGCCCGCCCGGCCGGGGAACAGCCCGGCGTACGTCGCCCCGAGGAACGTGCCGTACGAGGCCCCGACGAAGTTCAGCTTCTCGTCGCCGAGCGCCGCCCGCACGATGTCCATGTCCCGGGCCGCCTCCACGGTGGACACATGGCGCAGCAGCCGGGGCGCGTCCGCGCCGCAGCCCTCGGCGAACGTCCGGAACGCCGCGACCAGCCCGTCCGTCTCCTTCGCGTCGTCGGGCGTGGTGTCCGTCCGCGTGTACCTGTCCATCCCCGGCCCGTCCAGACACCGCACGGGCTCGCTGCGGGACACGCCGCGCGGGTCGACCGCCACCATGTCGTAGCGGGCCCGCACCTCGGCCGGGTAGCCGATGCCCGCGTACGTCTGCACGTAGCCGATCGCCGAGCCGCCCGGCCCGCCCGGGTTCACGAGCAGCGAGCCCAGCCGCTTGCCCGGGCCGGTGGCCTTCTTGCGGGTGAGGGCGAGCCGGACGTCTCCGGCGGACGGTTCGGCGTAGTCGAGCGGTGCCTTGAGGGTGGCGCACTCGAAACCGGGGGTACCGCAGCCGCGCCAGGCCGGCTTCTGCCCGTAGTACGACGAGAGCGCCGCGGGCGTGGCCTTCGGCAGCGCGACCAGGGCCGCCTCCTGCGCCGCGGAGGCGGCGGAGGTCGTCGCGCTCCCGGAGGAGCAGGCGGAGACGAGCAGCGCGGCCGTGGCGAGGAGACCGACGGCGGTCTCGGCCCGGTTGCGTGTCCTGCGGTGGAGGCCCCCGGAGCCGGAGGCGGAACGGGGGGTACGCCGTGTGTCCATCCAGCGATCGTAACTCTGGGCGACGAGATGAGTGCCCTGCGTGCACGTCGTGCCTCGTACGAGTTACGGCGTCAACCGCATGCCCGACCGGGGTGCCCTGCCGGTCTTTCAGCCCGCTCTGAGCGCCATCGTCATCGCCTCCACCGCGAGCAGCGGCGCCACATTGCGGTCGAGGGCGTCACGGCAGGCCGCGATCGCCTCGATACGGCGGAGGGTGGCCTCCGGGGAGGTGCCGCGGGCGAGGCGCTCCAGGGCGTCCTCGGCGTCCGCGTTGGCGATGGCCACGCGCGAGCCGAGCTGGAGGGCGAGGACGTCACGGTAGAACGCCGTGAGGTCGGTCAGGGCGAGGTCGAGGCTGTCACGCTGCGTGCGCGTCCTGCGGCGCTTCTGCTTGTCCTCCAGGTCCTTCATCACGCCTGCGGTGCCGCGCGGCATGCGACCGCCCTGGGCGGCGCCGAGAGCGGCCTTCAGCTCTTCGGTCTCCTTGGCGTCCGTCTCCTCCGCGAGCTGCTTGGCGTCCTCGGCGGCCGCGTCGACGAGTTCCTGGGCGGCCCTCAGCGCACCGCCGATCTCCTCGACGCGCATC
Source organism: Streptomyces sp. NPDC002130 (assembly GCF_040296465.1). NCBI lineage: Bacteria > Bacillati > Actinomycetota > Actinomycetes > Kitasatosporales > Streptomycetaceae > Streptomyces > Streptomyces sp. NPDC002130. Next base: position 16,896 of record NZ_JBEOXI010000048.1, on the reverse strand, counting down.
GGCAGCCTGAGCACGGCGGCACGGCGTTCGCGCGCGGCCGGGTCGGTGGCGAGGCGGCGCGCCCGGTCGACGTGGCCCTGGGTCGCGCGGGCCGCGGCCGCGGCGACGTCCGGCTCGATGCCCTCGCGGCGTACGAGCATGTCCGCGACGGCGTCGACCCTCGGCGTGCTCAGGTTCAGGTGACGGCAGCGGGAGCGGATGGTCGGCAGGACGTCCTCGATGGAGGGGGCGCACAGCAGCCAGACCGTCCGCGGAGCGGGTTCCTCCACGGCCTTGAGGACGGCGTTGGCCGACTTCTCGTTCAGCCGCTCGGCGTCCTCGACGAGGATGATCTGCCAGCGGCCGTTCGCCGGCGACGTGAACGACTTGCGGACGGTGTCGCGCATGTCGTCGGCGAGGATCTGCGTGCCGACGGCGGCGACGGTGGAGACGTCGGCGTGCGTGCCGACGAGGGCCGTGTGGCAGCCGTCGCAGAAGCCACAGCCCGGGGAGCCGCCGAGGGCCCGGTCGGGGCTGACGCACTGCAGCGCCGCCGCGAACGCACGCGCCGCCTGGTTCCGCCCGGCCCCGGGCGGGCCCGTGAACAGCCACGCGTGCGTCATCTTCGACGCCTCGGGCGGCGGGGCGCCGGTGGCGGCCGCGGTGACCAGCGCGTCGGCGTCCCGGGCGGCAGCAGCCAGCTGCTCGCTCACCCTCTCCTGCCCGACGAGGTCGTCCCACACGGTCATGGGTCACGCCACCCTTCCGTCACGTTCCGCGTTGCGGGATCCATTGTGGGGGCGACCACTGACAACGCCCGCCCCCACCCGGCCTCGCGGTCCGGAGCCGGACCCCCGCATCGGCCCGCCGGAGGCGTCAGCGCCCCCGGCCGCCCCTCCCGCGGCGCCCGCGACCCTGGTCCGGCTCGTCGTCGTGCGGTCCGAGCAGCTCGTCAGCGAGCGACGGCAGGTCGTCCAGCGGTGTCTCCTCGGCCCAGTCGGACCGGCGGCGGCGCGGCGTCCCCTCGGCGTCGACCTGGGGCATCTCCCGCGTACGGTCCTCGGTGCCGTCGGGCCGGGCGGACGGGGCCTCCTTCCGGAAGTACCCGGGCGGAACCCGGTCCGCCGGTTCGTCCCCGCGCACCGGTGGGAGTACGGCCGTCTCCTCGGCGTCCTCGGGCCGGACAGGAGGCAGCACCGCCGTCTCCTCGGCGTCCCCCGGCCGGACCGGAGGCAGCACCGCTGTCTCCTCGGCAGCACCGGGAGCGTCGGATTCGCGCACCCGCGGCAGCACCTCGGTCTCGTCCACGGCGCGAGGCGAGAAGGGCGGCAGGGCCTCCGTCCTCTCACCGGCCACCGGCGGAACCGGCGGCTTCGGCAGCTCGGCCGTCACCTCGGCATCGGACTCTCCGGAGGCCCGGCCCCGGTCCGCACGCTGATCTTCGTCCCGCACCGGGCGCAGCACGGTCGTGTCGTCGCCCGCACCGCCCGGTGTCACCACCGGCGTGGGCACGGTCACCGCGTCCTGAGCGGCCGCCGAACCCGCGGCCCCCTTCTTCGCGGTGGAGCTCTTCGGGCCGATCTCGGCCGCGGCGGCAGCCGCCTCCGCGAGCCGCCGGGCCTCCTCGGCCCGCAGCAGCGCCGCCTCGGCCTTGCGCTGTTTCTCCAGGCGGAGCGCCTCGGCCTCGGCACGCAGTCGCGCCTCTTCCTCGGCCTGCTTGCGGCGCTGCTCCTCCTCAGCCTTGCGGCGGGCCTCCTCCTCGGCGCGGGCCTTCTCCTCCGCGAGGAGCCGGGCCCGCTCCTCCTCGGCCTTCTTGCGTGCCTCCTCGGCCCGACGGCGGGCCTCCTCCGCCTGCCGTTCGGCCTCGCGGCGCTGCGCCTCCTCCAGCTCGCGGCGCTTGCGCTCCTCCTCCTCGGCGCGCAGCTTGGCGAGCTGCTCCTGGCGCTCGCGCTCCAGGCGCTCCTCCTCGGCCTTGCGGGCGGCCTCTTCCTCGGCCTTGCGGCGGGCTTCCTCCTCGGCCTTCTTCCGTGCCTCCTCCTGGGCCTTGATCTCGGCCTCGGAGAGCGGCAGCACCTGGTCGAGGCGGTGCCGGATGACGGTCGTGACGGCCTCGGGCTCCTGGCCGGCGTCCACCACCAGGTACCGCCCGGCGTCGGCGGCGGCGAGGGTCAGGAAACCGGCCCGCACGCGCGCGTGGAACTCCGCGGGCTCCGACTCCAGCCGGTCCGGCGCCTCGGTGAACCGCTCGCGCGCGGTCTCCGGGGCGACGTCCAGCAGCACGGTCAGATGCGGCACCAGCCCGTTCGTCGCCCAGCGGTTGATCCGGGCGATCTCGGTCGGCGAGAGATCACGGCCGGCGCCCTGGTAGGCGACGGACGAGTCGATGTACCGGTCGGAGATGACGACCGCGCCGCGCTCCAGGGCGGGCCGTACGACGGTGTCGATGTGCTCGGCCCGGTCGGCCGCGTACAGCAGCGCCTCCGCGCGGTGCGACAGGCCCGCGCTCGACACGTCCAGCAGGATCGACCGCAGCCGCTTGCCCACCGGCGTGGCCCCCGGCTCGCGCGTCAGCACCACCTCGTGGCCCTTGGCGCGGATCCACTCGGCGAGCGCCTCGGCCTGGGTGGACTTGCCGGCCCCGTCGCCGCCCTCCAGGGCGATGAAGAAGCCGGAGGCCGCGGCCCCCTGGTCCGGGTCGTCGCCGCCGAGCAGCGCGTCCTTCAGGTCCTTTCGCAGCGGCACGCCGGAACGGTCGTCGACCTTGGCCAGCACCAGCGCGGCGACGGGCAGCAGCAGGGCGCCGGTCAGCATCAGCGTGAAGGCCGCGCCGCCGTGCGCGAAGACGAACTTGCCGCTCTCCAGCCGGTGCGGTCCGATCGCCGCCGCCACCAGCGGGGCGATCACCGCGCCGAGCGCGACACAGACCCGCACGACGGCGTGCAGGTGCTCCGTCGTGCGGGAGCGCCGGTTCTCCTCGGTCTCCTGGTCGAGCAGGGTGTGCCCGATGTTGGCGGACAGGCCCGCGCCGATGCCGGCCAGCGCCAGGATCAGCAGCACGGTGGTGACGTCCGGGACCAGCCCGGCGGCCAGCAGGGCGACACCGGTGAAGGCGATCGTCAGCGCGAGCAGCCGGCGGCGCGACAGGGCGGGCACGAGGGCGGGCGCCGTACGGATGCCGACGACCACGCCGCCGGTCAGCGCGGCCACGAAGAGGCCGTAGAGCACGGGGCCGCCGCCCAGGTCCTTGGCGTGCAGCACGGCCACGGCGACGGCGGCCGACACCGCCGCGGCGACGGCCGCGCAGGACAGGACCAGCAGCGGCATCGCGCCGGTGCGGCCCTTGTCGGCGCCTGTGGTGGTCTTGGGGCGGCGCAGCCCCTCCAGCGGCGACCGCGCACGCGGGGTGCGCGTGCCGGGCAGCTCCAGGAAGGTCAGCACGGACAGGGACGCGGCGAACAGCCCGGCGGCCACGTAGGAGGCGAGGGCCGCCTGGTGCTGGCCGAACCAGTCGATGCCGGCGCCCAGCAGGTTGTTGAACAGGGACGCGACGACCAGCACCACGGCCGCCAGGGGGATCGCCGCGAAGCCGGTGCGCAGCGACAGGCGGCGCAGGGCGTCCATGTGGTCGGGCAGCGGCCGGACCGTCGCCCCCTCCGGCGGCGGGGCGGGGAGCAGCGCGGGGGCCGCGCTCTCGCGGCACACCGTCCAGAACCGCTCGGCGACCCCCGTCACGAACGCCGTGACGAGGAGGAGGGCCAGTGCGTTGTCGGGCGTCCAGTCGATCCACAGGGGCGCGACGATGAGCAGTGCCGCGCGCAGCCCGTCGGCGCCCACCATGGTCCAGCGGCGGTCGAGCGGGCCGTCCTGCGAGGTGAGGGCGGTGAGGGGGCCGAGAAGAACGGCGCCGAACAGGAGCGTCGCGAGGATGCGCACCCCGAAAACGGTCGCCACTGCGAACGCCACGCCTCGGTAGCCGCCCCCGAACGAGGCTTCGGCGACGGCTGCCTGGAGTGCCAGGAGGACCAGCACGAGTAGGGCGAGGGTGTCCCCCACGCCGCCCACGAGCTGTGCGCTCCACAACCGCTTCAACTGCGGTCGTCGCAGCAGGGCGCGGACGGCACGCTCGCGGGAGTCCGCGACCAGGGCGTCGTCGGGGGCGGGCTGAGGGGCCGTTGGGTGGTCGGCTCGCGTCATGCGTTCAGCCTATCGGGAGCCACCGACACGCTGGAGGGCGCGGGCTGGCATGCGCACGCCCCGACACCGAAGTGTTGCCGGGGCGTTCGCTTTCCGAACCCTGGGCGAATAACCGGACGCTGCGGTCCGGTTTCCGGACAGGCTCGAACGACCTCAGTCCTCGGCGGACTTGGGGGCGAATCGGTCGCTGAGTCCTCCGCGGAGGTGGCGGCGAATCCGTCGCTCAGTCCTCCGCGGAGGTGGCGGCGAATCCGTCGCTCAGTCCGCCGCGGAGGTGGCGGCGAATCCGTCGCTCAGTCCGCCGCGGAGGTGGCGGCGAATCCGTCGCTCAGTCCGCCACAGACCTGGCGGCGAACCGGTCGCTCACTCCTCCGCGGACCTGGCCGCGAATCGTCGCTCAGTCCTCCGCGGATTTGGCGGCGGTCGCCGTCTTGGCGGCCGTCTTCTTCGCGGTGGTGGTCTTCTTCGCCGTCGTCTTCTTCGCGGTCGTGGTCTTCTTCGCCGCGGTCTTCTTGGCCGTCGTCGTCTTCTTCGCCGGCGCCTTCTTGGCCGCCTTCTTCGCGGTCTTCTTCGCCGGCCCCTTGGCGCGCTTCTCGGCGAGCAGCTCGTAACCGCGCTCCGGGGTGATGTCCTCGACGCTGTCGCCGGAGCGCAGGGTCGCGTTGGTCTCCCCGTCGGTGACGTACGGGCCGAAGCGGCCGTCCTTGACCACGACCGGCTTCTCGCTCACCGGGTCGGTGCCCAGTTCCTTCAGCGGCGGCTTGGCGGCCGCCCGGCCACGCTGCTTGGGCTGCGCGTAGATCGCCAGCGCCTCCTCCAGCGTGATCGTGAAGAGCTGCTCCTCGGCCTGCAGCGAGCGCGAGTCCGTGCCCTTCTTCAGGTACGGGCCGTAGCGGCCGTTCTGCGCGGTGATCTCCTGGCCCTCGGCGTCGGCGCCGACGACACGGGGCAGCGACATCAGCTTCAGGGCGTCGTCGAGGGTCACCGTGTCCAGGGACATCGTCTTGAACAGGGAGGCCGTGCGCGGCTTGACCGCGTTCTTGCCCGTCTTCGGGGTGCCCTCGGGGAGGACCTCCGTCACGTACGGGCCGTAGCGGCCGTCCTTGGCGACGATCGTGTGGCCGGTGGCCGGGTCCGTGCCCAGCTCGTAGTCACCGCTCGGCTTGGCCAGCAGCTCCTCCGCCAGGTCGACGGTCAGCTCGTCGGGCGCCAAGTCGTCGGGGATGTCGGCGCGCTGGTGCTGCTCGGTGTCCTTCTCGCCGCGCTCGATGTACGGCCCGTAGCGGCCGACCCGCAGCACGATGTCGTTGGCCACCGGGAACGACGACACTTCGCGCGCGTCGATCGCGCCCAGGTCCGTCACCAGCTCCTTGAGGCCGCCGAGGTGGTCCCCGTCGCCGTTGCCGGCGTCGGCCGCGGCGCCGCTGACCGTGCCCTCGCCGAAGTAGAACCGCTTCAGCCACGGCACGGACTGGGCCTCACCGCGGGCGATGCGGTCGAGGTCGTCCTCCATCTTGGCGGTGAAGTCGTAGTCGACGAGCCGCCCGAAGTGCTTCTCCAGGAGGTTGACCACGGCGAAGGACAGGAAGGACGGCACCAGGGCCGTGCCCTTCTTGAACACGTAGCCGCGGTCCAGGATCGTGCCGATGATCGACGCGTACGTCGACGGGCGGCCGATCTCGCGCTCTTCCAGCTCCTTGACCAGGGAGGCCTCGGTGTAGCGGGCCGGGGGCTTGGTGGCGTGCCCGTCGACCGTGATCTCCTCGGCGCTCAGGGCGTCGCCCTCGGAGACCTGCGGCAGCCGGCGCTCGCGGTCGTCGAGCTCCGCGTTCGGGTCGTCGGCACCCTCGACGTAGGCCTTGAGGAAGCCGTGGAAGGTGATCGTCTTGCCGGACGCGCTGAACTCGACGTCCCGGCCGTCGGCCGCCGTGCCGCCGATCTTCACCGTGACGCTGTTGCCGGTCGCGTCCTTCATCTGGGAGGCGACGGTCCGCTTCCAGATCAGCTCGTACAGCTTGAACTGGTCACCGGTCAGTCCGGTCTCGGCGGGAGTGCGGAAACGATCACCCGAGGGGCGGATCGCCTCGTGGGCCTCCTGCGCGTTCTTGACCTTCCCGGCGTACGTCCTCGGCTGCGGCGGCAGGTAGTCGGCGCCGTACAGCTGCGTGACCTGGGCGCGGGCGGCGGAGACCGCCGTGTCGCTCAGGGTCGTGGAGTCCGTACGCATGTAGGTGATGTAGCCGTTCTCGTACAGCTTCTGCGCGACCTGCATGGTGGCCTTCGCACCGAAGCCGAGCTTGCGGCTGGCCTCCTGCTGCAGCGTCGTCGTACGGAACGGGGCGTACGGCGAGCGGCGGTACGGCTTGGACTCGACGGAGCGCACCGCGAACCGCGTCTGCTCGAGGGCGGCGGCCAGGGCGCGGGCGTTCGCCTCGTCGAGGTGGAGGGTGTTCGCGCTCTTCAGTTGTCCCAGGGAGTCGAAGTCGCGGCCCTGCGCGACCCGCCTGCCGTCGACGGTCTGCAGGCGCGCGACCAGCGACGACGGGTCCGACGAGTCTCCCGCGCGGCCGGTCGCGAAGGTGCCCGTCAGGTCCCAGTACTCAGCCGAACGAAAGGCGATGCGCTCGCGTTCCCGCTCCACCACGAGACGGGTCGCGACCGACTGGACACGGCCCGCGGACAGCCGCGGCATGACCTTCTTCCACAGGACCGGCGAGACCTCGTAGCCGTAGAGGCGGTCGAGGATGCGGCGGGTCTCCTGGGCGTCGACGAGCTTCTGGTTGAGCTGGCGCGGGTTGGCCACGGCGGCCTGGATGGCGGCCTTGGTGATCTCGTGGAAGACCATCCGCTTGACCGGGACCTTGGGCTTGAGCACCTCCTGGAGGTGCCAGGCGATGGCCTCGCCCTCGCGGTCCTCATCGGTGGCGAGGAAGAGCTCGTCGGACTCCTTCAGCAGGTCCTTGAGCTTCTTGACCTGCGCCTTCTTGTCGGCGTTGACCACATAGATCGGCTGGAAGTCGTGTTCGACGTCCACACCGAGGCGGCGGACCTCGCCGGTGTACTTCTCGGGCACCTCGGCGGCGCCGTTGGGAAGGTCGCGGATGTGCCCGACGCTCGCCTCGACGATGTAGCCGGGGCCGAGATAGCCCTTGATCGTCTTCGCCTTGGCAGGCGACTCGACGATGACGAGTCGGCGGCCGCCCTCTGCGGTCTCGCTGGTCGGGGACAACTTCGCTCTTCTCTCCGGTCGACGCTGGGGCCTCCCCGGAGTCGCTTACCGGGGCTGGGTACGTGGTGACGCTGCGGAGTGTGACGGTACATCCCGCCCCCGTGTCAAACGGGAAAAGCCCGCAACGGCCACTCGAACGGTAACCCGACTACCACCGATCCTGCCGCCCGGAGTGCAGGGGGCAGGCCCGGCCCTGTGCGGAGCGCGACCGTCCGGTCACCGACGGCTTGTCGCCGGTGCCGGCCTCAGAGACGGCTGAAGCACCACGCTCCGAGCGCCAGGGCGAGCACCGCGACGACACTCGCGAGGGTCGCCGAAGGGAGGGGCCTCACACCCTCGGCGACGGGCAGGTGCCGACGCACCCGCATCACGGTCCAGGCCAGCAGCGCGCCTCCGAACAGGGAGAACACCGCTCCCGCGAAGATCGCCGGTTCACTCTCCATGACCCGCCGTGCCCCCTTTCCCCTGTCGCGCATCCCCAGCGACGGGAGGCTGACACGCTTGGGCGGCGGGCAGGCGAACCGGAGGTGAACGCCCGGACGAAACGACGGTGGATCAAGGGCGTCCACTTCCACCTGACCCGTTTCGGTCGAGGTGTTCAAATCGACTCGAATTTGTTGGCCGGTCCCCTTGACGGCACCCGCGGTCACCCCTCGGCGGGCCGCTCAGCGGACCGGTTCCAGGAACCCCTGCTCGACCAGCAGCCGGATCTGGGCCGGTGTGCGGTCGCGCAGCAGCACCGGGTCCTCGCCGATCAGCTGGGCGATGGCGTCGAGGATGCGGCCGGCGGTCATCGTGCCGTCGCAGACGCCCGCGAAGCCCGCGCCGACCGTGTCCACCCGGGTCGCCCGGCGCATGCCGCGGTTCTGGCGCAGCACGACGTGCTCGGGGTCCTCCGCGCCGGGCAGCCCGACCTGCTCCTGCACGATCTCGGCGGCGAGCCGGAAATGCCCTTCGAGCAGGGCGGCGTCGTCGTGGTCGCGCAGGTGGTCGAGCCGGTCGAAGTGGGCCCGGATCGTGTCGCCGAGCGGCTGCTCGACCGGGTGCGGCCACTCCTCGACCGTGAGCGAGGGCACGGCGGCGTCCGTCCTGCGCAGGGTGATCCAGCCGAAGCCGACGGCCTTCACCTTGCGCGCCTCGAACTCGTCGAGCCATGCGTCGTACCGCGCCTGATACTCCGCCGCGTCGCCCTGGTGGTCACCGGCGTCCCGCAGCCACAGCTCGGCGTACTGATTGATGTCCTGCACCTCGCGCTGCACGATCCACGCGTCGCACCCGCGGGGCACCCATGACCTCAGCCTGTCCTGCCAGTCCTCCCCTTCCACGTGCTGCCAGTTGGCCAGGAACTGCGCGAACCCGCCCTGGTTCAGGCGCTCCCCTGCCTCCTGAACGAGCGTGCGGCACAGATCGTCCCCGCCCATCCCGCCGTCGCGGTACGTGAGCCGGGCGCCGGGCGAGATCACGAACGGCGGGTTGGAGACGATCAGGTCGTACGTCTCGTCGCCCCGGACCGGTTCGAAGAGGGAGCCCTCGCGCAGGTCGGCGGCCGCGGTGCCGGAGAGCGCCAGCGTGAGGCCGGTGATGTGCAGGGCGCGCGGGTTGAGGTCGGTGGCCACCACGCGCGTGGCGTGCTGTGCGGCGTGCAGGGCCTGGATGCCGGAGCCGGTGCCGAGGTCGAGTGCCGCGGCGACGGGCGTACGCACGGTGATGCCGGCGAGGGTCGTGGAGGCGCCGCCGACTCCGAGGACGACGCCTTCGTCCCGCCGGCCGATACCGCCGGCGCCGCCGACCGCGCAGCCGAGGTCCGACACGATGTACCAGTCCTCGCCGCGGGGACCGCCGTAGGGCCGGACGTCGACCGTTGCGGAGATTTCGTTCCCGCCGGTCCGGGTCAGCCAGCCGGTCTCCAGGCAGGCGTCCACGGGCAGGACCTCCGCCGCGCGTGCGTGCGGTACGGGCTGCTGGAGCAGGAACAGCCGGACGAGCATCTCCAGCGACGTGTCCCCGCGGGTGGCCCGGAGCGCGGGCACGGTCTCGCTCCGGGCGAGCGCCGCGTACGCGGGGGCGCCGAGCAGTTCGAGCAGTCCGTCGGCGGTGAAGGAGGCCGCGAGCAGGGCGTCCCGGAGCCGGGCGGCGACTTCGGGACGGTCGGAGGAGGGCAGCGGGGGCAGGGGTGACTGGCTGGCGTTACTCACGCCCCCCATTGTGGCCGCCGGTTCCGGTGCCGCACGCGCCCGTGCGGAGGATCGCATGCGTTTTTGCCGCTCGGCACACCAGGCAAAGGTCGCCCTCGACTCAGCCGTCACACCGCCGCCGCCGTGCCGCCCGGCTCCCAACGCTGCTGCGGCCTCTGCCGATGTCGTGGCCTTTCAGCTCGGGGGCAGCCCCGCCGACCTCGTGGCCCCTCAGCTTCGGGGCAGCCCTCGCCGAAACCGTGGCTTCTCAGCCTCCGGCAGCCCCGCCGATGTCGTGGCCTACTCAGCTCTGTGTGGCTCCCGCCGACGCCGTGGCCGCCTTGCAGCTGGACTGCTGGGCCATCGCCTGGCCGACCTCGCCCTCCTCCAGGTTCCTGAGCGCGTCGTTCCCGCTCTGGCTCAGCTTGTCCAGCTCGGTGGCGATGTCCTTCAGACCGTCGGCGAACTTGCCCTGGTCCTTGGTGTCGAGCTCGTCGACCTGCTTCTTGAGGGAGGCGTACGAGGCGGAGATCGAGTTGAGCTCCTTGACCGCGTCCTTCTGCTTCTTCTCGCCGTTCTCGACGTCAGGCGCCCCGGCCTTGTTCACCGCGGTCCCGATCGCCTTGTAGGCGTCGGACATGTCCTGGAAGGCCTGGGCGTCGGTCTTCTGGACGTCCTTCGGCGTGCTGTTGTCCGAGGTCTCCTTCTGGATCGCCGCATTGGCCGACTCGATCTTCTTGGCCTGCGGCTGGACGGCGTCACAGACCTGCTTGGCCCAGGAGTCCAGCTTGTCGTTGCCGTCGTCGCCGCCGCAGCCCGACAGCGCCAGTACCAGTACCGCACCGCCGGACAGTGCGGCCGCGAGCTTCTTGTTCACCGGTTTGGTCCCTTCCATGGCTCTCGGCCCCGGAACATACACGCCAGATGCACGGCAACCGCACGCCAGACGTCTATTAAGACCGTTTTGTAACCTTTTGCACCAAGCGAGAGAAGGCTCACGCGGGAGCGTGTACCCACACAGCGCGGGCGGACGCCGCGCCAACGCGCGCCGTCCGCCCGCACCTTGAACTGGGGCTGGAGAAACCTCCCTACGAAACCACCGCCGGATCGGCCGACTTGGGCTCCGACCCGGCGTTGTCTTCGTCACCCATGGCGATTCCGCGCCGCTTTGAGACGTACACCGCCCCGGCGATCACGAGGAACGCGAGGACGGCGATCAGGATCCGCACCCCGATGCTCCTGTCCGGGCCGTAGGAGAACTTGATCACCGCGGGCGCGATGAGCAGCGACACCAGGTTCATGACCTTCAGCAGCGGGTTGATCGCGGGGCCCGCGGTGTCCTTGAAGGGGTCGCCGACCGTGTCTCCGATCACGGTCGCCGCATGGGCCTCGCCGCCCTTGCCGCCGTGGTGGCCGTCCTCGACGAGTTTCTTGGCGTTGTCCCAGGCGCCACCGGAGTTGGCGAGGAACACCGCCATCAGCGTGCCCGCGCCGATCGCGCCCGCCAGGAACGCCCCGAGCGCTCCGACGCCGAGCGTGAACCCGATGAAGATGGGCGCCATCACGGCCAGCAGACCGGGCGTGGCGAGCTCGCGCAGGGCGTCCTTGGTGCAGATGTCGACGACCTTGCCGTACTCCGGTTTCTCGCTGTAGTCCATGATCCCGGGTTTCTCACGGAACTGCCGACGCACCTCGTAGACCACGGAACCCGCCGACCGCGACACGGCGTTGATCGCCAGCCCCGAGAAGAGGAAGACGACCGCCGCGCCGGCGATGAGACCCACGAGGTTGTTGGGCTGCGAGATGTCCATCATCAGACTCATCGGGGCGCCTTCCCCGCTGAGTTTCTCGCCGACGTCCCGTGCGCCGGTGATGATCGCGTCGCGGTACGACCCGAACAGCGCCGCCGCCGCGAGTACGGCCGTGGCGATCGCGATGCCCTTGGTGATCGCCTTGGTGGTGTTGCCGACCGCGTCCAGGTTGGTGAGCACCTGCGCGCCCGCGCCCTCGACGTCGCCGGACATCTCCGCGATGCCCTGCGCGTTGTCGGAGACCGGCCCGAAGGTGTCCATCGCGACGATCACACCGACCGTGGTGAGCAGGCCGGTGCCGGCCAGTGCCACCGCGAACAGCGCCAGCATGATCGACGTACCGCCGAGCAGGAACGCCCCGTACACACCGAGTCCGATCAACAGGGCGGTGTAGACGGCGGATTCGAGGCCGACGGAGATACCGGCGAGGACGACGGTGGCCGGGCCGGTGAGCGAGGTCTTGCCGATGTCCCTGACGGGCCGGCGGGTGGTCTCGGTGAAGTAGCCGGTCAGTTGCTGGATGAGGGCGGCGAGCACGATGCCGATGGCCACCGCGACCAGCGCGAGGACCCTCGGGTCGCCGTCCTTGCCCAGGATCGCGGTGTCGGTGACGCCGTCGAGCTCGGAGTACTTCCCCGGCAGGTAGACGAAGACGGCCACCGCCACCAGCACCAGCGAGATCACCGCGGAGATGAAGAACCCGCGGTTGATGGCGCTCATGCCGCTGCGGTCGGCGCGCCTGGGGGCCACCGCGAAGATGCCGATCATGGCGGTGATCACACCGATCGCCGGCACGAGAAGCGGGAAGCCGAGCCCGGCGTCCCCGAAGGCGGCCGAGCCCAGGATGAGCGCGGCGACCAGGGTCACGGCGTACGACTCGAAGAGGTCGGCCGCCATGCCCGCGCAGTCGCCGACGTTGTCGCCCACGTTGTCGGCGATGGTCGCGGCATTGCGCGGATCGTCCTCCGGAATGCCCTGTTCGACCTTGCCGACCAGGTCGGCGCCGACGTCGGCGGCCTTGGTGAAGATGCCGCCGCCGACACGCATGAACATCGCGATCAGCGCGGCCCCGAGGCCGAAGCCCTCGAGCACCTTGGGCGCGTCGGCCGCGTACACCAGCACCACGCAGGAGGCGCCGAGCAGGCCGAGGCCCACCGTGAACATGCCGACCACGCCACCCGTGCGAAAGGCGATCTTCATCGCCTTGTGCGAGACGGCGGTCAGATCCTTTTCCGGCTCGCCTTGAGCCGGAGTGGCTTCACGCGCCGCCGCGGCGACACGCACATTGCTGCGCACGGCCAGCCACATGCCGATATAGCCGGTGGCCGCCGAGAACGCCGCTCCGATCAGAAAGAACACCGACCGTCCGGCACGCTGACTCCAGTCGTCCGCGGGCAGCAGCATGAGCAGGAAGAACACGACCACGGCGAATACGCCGAGCGTGCGCAGTTGCCGGGCCAGATAGGCGTTCGCGCCTTCCTGGACCGCCGCCGCGATCTTCTTCATGCTGTCGGTGCCCTCGCCGGCCGCGAGCACCTGGCGCACCAGGACGCCCGCGACCGCCAGCGCCGCCAGTGCGACGACCGCGATGACCACGATGAGAACGCGGTTGCCATCGGTCAGTACGGCGGCTGCGAGGTCTGTGGGATGACCCGACTGTTGTGAGAGGGAAAGCCCCGCCATTCGTCCTCCTTGACGCTTGGGCTGAGCTCAAGATGTGGACGGGATTGTAGGTACCGGAACCTGATCAAAACAGAGCGCGATAAACGGAATTGGCCTTCCGAGGTAATGCCCTGAAAGCATTCTGGGACTGCCGGGAGCGCGCGAATGATCGTGAACGAATTCACGCGGTGAACGGCACAGCAACTACTGTAAAGGCGACCACTGACACCCGCACATGACGAAGGGCCCCACGGGTGGGGCCCTTCGGAAGAACGGGTTCGTGCGGTGGCGGGATCAGACCAGAATCGTCGGCGGCGGCGTGGTCGGCCAGGTCATCTTGATCAGCCCGCCGTGCTCGCCCGCGCTGACCTCGACGTCGTCGACGAGTCCACTGATGACCGCGAGGCCCATCTCGTCCTCGTCGGCCTCACTGTCGTGATCGCCGGGTCCCTCGCCGGGAGCGCGCTCGCCGGCGACCGCGTGCGGGGCCTCGTCGCCGACCTCGATGGAGAACTGCTTCTCCTCCTCGATCAGCAGCACCTTCACCGGTGCCGAGATCCCGACGGTCTGGTGCAGCCCGACGGCACGGGTGCAGGCCTCGCCGACGGCGAGCCTGACCTCGTCGAGGACGGCCTCGTCCACTCCGGCCCTGCGCGCCACCGCTGCCGCCACCAGCCGGGCGGTCCTGACGTGCTCGGGCAGCGCGCTGAAGCGGAGCTCAACGGTGGCCATGCATCCCCCTCGCAACTACGGGCGTGCTGTCGAGAGGCTCCGGGCCGCCGAAGCCCGGGCCCCCTCGGTCTTCTTTGTCCGACCATCGGCCGTCCCGGGCACACGGCCCGGGACCGGCTTCAGTCGGTGGCCGCAACCGCTTCCTCGACCGAGGTGTGAATCGGGAACACCTTGGTGAGACCGGTGATGCGGAAGATCTTCAGAATGCGCTCCTGGTTGCAGACCAGGCGCAGGGAGCCCTCATGGGCCCGCACGCGCTTCAGGCCGCCGACCAGTACGCCGAGCCCGGTGGAGTCGAGGAAGTCCACGCCCTCCATGTCGACGACAAGGTGGAAACTGCCGTCGTTCACCAGCTCGACCAACTGCTCGCGCAGCTTGGGCGCGGTATATACGTCGATTTCGCCACCGACCCTGACGATCGTGCGATCGCCCATGGTTTCGGTCGACAGGGACAGGTCCACGGATCCTCCAGCACCTTGCTATCGAGCGGTCGCCCTAGGGGCATTCGGCTTCAGCCCCTGGACGCTTCGCCAGCCGCGATGGCATTCAATCACTTACCGGCAGGCGTGCACGACGCCTTGGCTCCATTGTCCGTCACTCCAGTGACACACTCGGTGCCGATGGCCAAGAATCACCGATCCGATCGAACCCCGACGGACCCCGCCTCCCGGCCCGCGCCGGGCGCGGTCCTGGACCGCCTCGCGTCCGGTCCGAGCAGGGCTTCGCGCATTACTCATACGGAGCACTTGCCCGCACGTGAGGGTCGGCATGCCGTCTGGCCCGACCGGATCCGCGCGGAGGTCGTGGCGGCCGTGCGCGCCGCGGGCATCGAGCATCCCTGGGCCCACCAGGCACGGGCGGCCGAGCACGCCCTGGACGGCGAGTCCGTGGTCGTGGCCACCGGCACGGCCTCCGGCAAGTCCCTGGCCTACCTCGTGCCGGTCCTTTCCACCCTTCTGGAGGGCGCGGAGGCCCCGAACGGCCGGGGCGCGACCACCCTCTACCTGTCTCCGACCAAAGCGCTCGCGGCGGACCAGTGCCGGTCGGTGAAGGAACTTTCACACCCTCTGGGCCATTCGGTACGCCCAGCCGTGTACGACGGCGATACTCCGTTCGAGGAACGCGAGTGGATCCGCCAGTACGCCAACTACGTCCTGACCAACCCGGACATGCTGCACCGGGGCATCCTGCCGTCCCACCCCCGCTGGTCCTCCTTCCTGAAGTCGCTGAAGTACGTCGTCATCGACGAGTGCCACACCTACCGCGGCGTCTTCGGCTCGCACGTCGCCCAGGTGCTGCGCCGGCTGCGCCGCCTGTGTGCCCGCTACGGCGCGTCGCCCGTGTTCCTGTTGGCCTCGGCGACGGCCGCGGAGCCCTCGGTGGCCGCCCGCCGCCTCACCGGCCTGCCGGTTCTGGAGGTGGCCGACGACGCCTCGCCACGTGGTGAACTGGTGTTCGCCCTCTGGGAACCGCCGCTGACCGAGCTGCACGGCGAGAGGGGCGCCCCCGTCCGCCGCACGGCCACCGCCGAAGCCGCCGACCTGTTGACCGACCTCACCGTGCAGGGCGTGCGCTCGGTCGCGTTCGTCCGCTCCCGGCGCGGCGCCGAGCTGATCTCGGTCATCTCCCAGGAGCGTCTGGCCGAGGTGGACCGGTCCCTGACCCGGCGTGTCGCGGCGTACCGGGGCGGCTATCTCCCGGAAGAGCGCCGCGCTCTCGAACAAGCCCTCCATTCGGGTGAACTCCTGGGCCTCGCCGCGACGAACGCCCTCGAACTCGGCATCGACATCTCCGGCCTCGACGCGGTCGTCATCGCCGGCTACCCGGGCACGCGGGCCTCCCTGTGGCAGCAGGCGGGCCGGGCCGGACGGTCCGGGCAGGGGGCGCTGGCCGTCCTGGTCGCCCGCGACGACCCGCTGGACACCTTCCTCGTCCACCACCCCGAGGCCCTGTTCGACCAGCCCGTCGAATCGACCGTCCTCGACCCCGACAACCCCTACGTGCTGGCCCCGCACCTCTGCGCGGCCGCTGCGGAGCTGCCCCTGACGGACGAGGACCTCGAGCTGTTCGGCCCGGCGAGCGAGGGCCTGCTGCCCCAGCTGGAGGCCGCGAAGCTGCTGCGCCGCCGCACCAGGGCCTGGCACTGGACCCGCCGCGAGCGCGCCGCCGACCTGACGGACATCCGCGGTGAGGGCGGGCGCCCGGTCCAGGTCGTCGAGACCGGCACGGGCCGGCTGCTCGGCACGGTCGACGCCGGCGCCGCGCACTCGACGGTGCACGAGGGGGCGGTCCATCTCCACCAGGGCCGCACGTACCTGGTGCGGTCGCTGGACCTCGAGGACTCCGTCGCCCTCGTCGAGGAGGCCGCCCCGCCGTACTCCACGGTCGCCCGCGACACCACGTCCATCTCCGTCCTGGAGACGGACGTGGAGATCCCCTGGGGCGACGGCCGCCTCTGCTACGGCTCCGTCGAGGTCACCAACCAGGTCGTCTCCTTCCTGCGTCGCCGGCTCATGACGGGTGAAGTCCTGGGCGAGACGAAGCTCGACCTCCCTCCTCGTACGCTGCGCACCCGCGCCGTGTGGTGGACCGTCACCGAGGACCAGCTGGACCGCGCCCGGATCAACCCGGAGATCCTCGGCGGCTCCCTGCACGCCGCCGAACACGCGTCGATCGGCCTGCTGCCCCTCTTCGCGACCTGCGACCGCTGGGACATCGGCGGCGTGTCGATCCCGCTCCATCCCGACACGCTCCTGCCGACGGTCTTCGTCTACGACGGCCACCCGGGCGGCGCGGGCTTCGCGGAGCGCGCCTTCCACACCGCCCGCACCTGGCTGGCCGCCACCCGCCAGGCCATCGCGTCCTGCGAGTGCGATGCCGGCTGTCCGTCCTGCATCCAGTCCCCCAAGTGCGGCAACGGCAACGACCCGCTGCACAAGAGGGGGGCGGTGCGGCTCCTCACGGTGTTGCTGGAGGGGGCGCCGGAGGAGAAGGAGTCCGCGGACGGGGCGCCCGGGCATCGACCAGGGCGAGGCGATGCCCGGCCGGGACGTCGTAGGCCGTGGAGTACAGCTCCAGGTCGACGCCGAACGGCTTTCCGGGGGTGCGCCCGTGG
>NZ_JBEOXI010000047.1:0-42738 GCF_040296465.1 Streptomyces sp. NPDC002130 | reverse complement strand
GACGTAGCGGCCGATGACGGCGTAGTTGGACGGGGCGTCGGCCGGGTCGGGCTTCTCGACGAGGCCGCTGACCCGGACGACGTCGCTGTCCTCGGTGGTCTCCACGGCCGCGCAGCCGTAGAGGTGGATCTGCTCGGGGGCGACCTCCATGAGCGCGACGACGCTGCCGCCGCGCTGCTCCTGGACCTCGACCATGCGCTGCAGCAGCGGGTCGCGGGGGTCGATGAGGTCGTCGCCGAGGAGGACCGCGAAGGGCTCGTCGCCCACGTGCGGGGCGGCGCACAGGACGGCGTGGCCGAGGCCCTTGGGGTCGCCCTGGCGGACGTAGTGCATGGTCGCGAGGTCGCTGGACTCCTGCACCTTGGCGAGACGGCCGGCGTCGCCCTTCTTCTGGAGGGCCGACTCCAGCTCGTAGTTGCGGTCGAAGTGGTCCTCGAGGGGGCGCTTGTTGCGGCCCGTCACCATGAGGACGTCGTCGAGACCCGCGGCGACCGCCTCCTCGACCACGTACTGGATCGCGGGCTTGTCCACGACCGGCAGCATCTCCTTGGGAGTGGCTTTGGTGGCCGGCAGGAACCGGGTGCCGAGGCCTGCTGCGGGAATGACAGCCTTGCTGATCCGAGGGTGCTGAGTCATGTCGGCCACCTTATCCGGTGCCTTTGCATGGAATCTGCGGCTCCGGTTCATAGGAGCTCATATGAGCGTATTGCGACGGTACGGGAGCAACCATTGAGGCCTATCGCACGTCCGGGCGAGCCTGACAAGCGGAGTTTGCGGCGCGGGTTCCTCGCGGTGAGGAGCAGGTTGACGGCGGGTGACCTGCGGGAAACGTCGGCCGCGCTGGCCGGGCGGGCGCTGGAGCTGCCCGAGTTGGCGGAGGCCGGCACGGTCGCGGCGTATGTCTCCGTGGGGAGTGAACCCGGCACCCTCGCGCTCCTGGACGCCCTGCGCGCCCGGGGCGTGCGCGTGCTGCTTCCGGTCCTGCTGCCCGACAACGACCTCGACTGGGGCGCGTACGCGGGCGAGGACTCGCTCGCGCCCGTCCGGCACGGCGGCAGGATGACCCTCCTGGAGCCCGTGGGTGAGCGCCTCGGGCCGGACGCCGTGACCACCGCCGACGCCGTACTGCTGCCGGGGCTCGCGGTGGACGCGCGCGGCATGCGGCTCGGGCGGGGCGGCGGCTCGTACGACCGGGTCCTCGCACGGCTGGAGCGGGCGGGCGCTCATCCCGCCCTGGTGGTGCTGCTGTACGACTCCGAGGTCGTCGAACACGTCCCGGAGGAGCCGCACGACCGGCCGGTGCACGCGGTGGTGACACCGTCGGGGGTACGGCGGTTCGGGCAGGCGCCCTGACGCGAAGCGGCCCTCCACGCGTGCGTGGAGGGCCGCTCGTTCTACCGGCGTCAGTGGCTCACGGCTTGAGCACCAGCTTGTCGGCCGTGCTCTTCTCGACCGCCTGGTCCGAGAAGGCCCACGGCAGCAGTTCGCCGTCGGCCCACTTGTCGGTCTGGTCGACGTAGTGGGCGCTGTAGGCGTGCCCGGAGGCGCCGGTGAGGTTGATCCACTTCGACTTGTCGAGGTCGCCGAGGTTCACCACCATCCGCATGGACGGCACCCACACCACCCCGTAGCCGCCGGCCGCGTTCCAGCCGGTCGCGTTGACCGTGGCCTCGCCGCCGCCGAGCTCCCAGGGGCCGCGGTTGAGGGCGTACTGGATGAAACCGGGGCCCGCGGTGCCGAGGGTCTGGTTCTTCAGGAACAGGCGGTGCAGCCGGCCCCAGCTCCAGGTGTCGATGTCCTTGCCGAGCTTGGCGGTCAGCTCCCAGCGGGCGTCGATCATGGCCCGCTTGAACAGCTGGTCGCGGTTGTGGGCGGCGGGGCGGGTGCCCACCTTGGGGGTCGTCCACCAGTCGCTGTCCGGCTGGTCCATGAGCTTGCGTACCACCTCGAACCACCGGTCGCCGCCGTCCGGCTGCGCCTGGTCGGGGTCGCGCTGGCCGCACTCGCGGACCTTCTCGGCCTCGTCGGCGGGGCCGGTGGTGTTGACCGGCTCGACCCACAGGCACTGGCCCTTGGGCCGCAGCTCCTTGGGCAGCTTGTTGCCGAAGGCGAGCTTGAGGATGTTGCGCCAGACGGCGTTGAAGTAGGCCGCCGCCGCGGAGTCGGCGTCCTGGGTGTAGTCCCAGCCCTCCAGGAGCTTCTGCGCCTCGCGGACGTCCTTGTTCTCCGGGTCGATCTTCAGCAGCGTGGGCACCAGCAGCCGGGCGATCTCGCTGCTGTTGTCCAGTTGCATCTGGCGCATGTCGTCCGTGGAGATCTTGCCGCCGTCCTTGATCTTCGACTGGATCAGGTCGGTGATCCGCTGGCTGCGCGCGCCGTAGCCCCAGTCCGCGGTGAGCGTGTACGGGTACTTGTCCGGGTCGATCACGGCCTGGTTGGCGGTGACGATGTACCCGCGCTCCGGGTCGTACTCGTAGGGCAGCGCGTCCTGCGGGATGTAGCCGGTCCAGCGGTATTCGGAGTCCCAGCCGGGCGCGGGGATGGAGCCGTTGTCCTTCTTCGAGCGGATCGGGATCTTCCCGGGCAGCGTGTAGCCGATGTGGTTCTCGTTGTCGGCGTAGATCAGGTTCTGCGAGGGCACCTCGAACTGCGACGCGGCCTTGCGGAAGTCGGTCCAGTCCTTCGCCTTGTTCATGGCGAAGACGGCGTCCATGGTGGTGCCGGGCTGCAGGGCGGTCCAGCGCAGCGCGACGCCGTAGCCGTCGCCTCTGTCCGGTGCGGCGGTGTCGACGGTGGCCTTCTTGCCGACCTTGACGAGTTCCTCGTCGCGGTCGGACAGCAGGGGCATCCCGTCCTCGGTCTGCCGTACGACGATCTTCTTGGGCTCGCCCCCGGCGACCTTGATGGTCTCCTCGCGGGTCTTGAAGGGCTTGACCTTGCCGTCGTACAGGTAGCCGTTGCCGGTGATCTTCTCCAGGTAGAGGTCCGTGACGTCGACGCCGGAGTTGGTCATGCCCCAGGCGATGTCCTGGTTGTGACCGATTATCACGCCCGGCATGCCGGCGAAGGTGTAGCCGCTGACGTCGTACTGGCAGGTGCTGGAGACGCTGCGGCAGTGCAGGCCCATCTGGTACCAGACGGACGGCAGGGAGGGCGACAGGTGCGGGTCGTTGGCCAGCAGCGGCTTGCCGGTGATGGTGTACTCCCCGCCGACGACCCAGGAGTTGGAGCCGATGCCGTCGCCGTTCACGCCGACGGCCGGCGGGAGGTCGTCCAGGACCCGGGTCAGACCGCCGAGCTGGCTGTCCAGACCCGCGGTGCCCGAGGCGCCGGAGGCGGTGCCCGCCGTGCCTGAGGCGGTGCCTCCCGTGCCGGAGCCGCCGGACGCCGTGCCGGTGGAGGTGCCGCCGGTCCCGTTCGCGCCGGAGGTGCCGCTGGTGCCGGACGCGCCGCTCGTGCCGCCCTGCTCGAACGCCCCCGCCAGCTCGCTGTACTGGCCCTCCTGGACGATCGCCTTGTTGCGGCTGTACGGGTACTGCGGGTACAGGTCGGCGATCTGCTTCGGGCCGAGGCGGCTGGTCAGCAGGGCGCGGTCGATCTCGTCCTGCATGTTGCCGCGCAGGTCCCAGGCCATCGCCTTGAGCCAGGAGATCGAGTCGACCGGGGTCCACGCCTGCGGCTTGTAGTCGTTGGTGAAGCCCAGCGCCGCGTACTCCAGGGAGATGTCCTCGCCGTCCTTGCCCTGGAGGTAGGAGTTGACGCCCTTGGCGTACGCCTGGAGATATTTCTTCGTGGAGGCCGACAGCTTGGTGTCGTACTCCTGCTTGGCGACCCGGTCCCAGCCGAGGGTGCGCAGGAACTCGTCGTTGTCGACCTGGCTCTTGCCGAACATCTCCGACAGCCGGCCGGAGGCCATGTGGCGGCGGACGTCCATCTCGTAGAACCGGTCCTGCGCCTGGACGTACCCCTGCGCCATGAACAGGTCCGCGTCGGAGGAGGCGTAGATCTGCGGGATGCCGTAGTCGTCGCGTTTGACCTCGACGGGACCCGAGAGGCCCTTCAGTGTCAGGGTGCCCTTGGTCTGCGGGAAGGAGGCCCGGACGGTACTGATGGACCAGTACGACCCGTACGCCACACCCCCGATGAGGGCCAGCACGAGGACGAGCACGAAAAGTCGGGCTTTGCGCCCCTTTCTCCTGCCGGACTTGCCGGGCTGCTGACCCGTGGAGGCGGTGGTGTTGGGGGGCATCGCTGTCCTTGCTGTCCTAACGCGAGCGGCAGGTTCGGCTGTGCTTTTAACTGAGCGCTGGAGCAACGATAGGCGCAGGGCCTTCCGCCCCTTGACGCGGAGTCGGGATCAAGCCCGGACGGACGTTCGATCTTGCCCCCGGAAGCGTCAAGAAATCGTCAAGAGTTAGGTAAGGTAACGAAGTAGTTGGCGCGCTGCGCCACAGCTTCATGTGCGATGTACGTGAGCCCACGCGCGCATGCGTGCGGGCCAGGGAAGGATTCGGCCGCTGACTGTTCACCACCTCAACCAGCTCCTGCTCGTCTGCTCGCTCGTTCTGCTCGTCGCCGTCGCAGCGGTACGGATCTCCTCGCGCAGCGGGCTCCCCAGCCTGCTCGTGTACCTGGGGATAGGCGTCGCCATGGGCCAGGACGGCGTGGGCGACATCCACTTCGACAACGCCGAGCTGACCCAGGTCATCGGATACGCGGCCCTGGTCGTGATCCTGGCCGAGGGTGGCCTGGGCACGAAGTGGAAGGAGATCAAGCCGGCCCTGCCGGCCGCCACGGCACTGGCGCTGGCCGGTGTCGCGGTGAGTGTCGGGGTCACGGCGTCGGCCGCGCATTATCTGATCGGGCTGGAGTGGCGGCAGGCGCTCATCATCGGGGCGGTCGTCTCCTCGACGGATGCCGCGGCCGTCTTCTCGGTGCTGCGCAAGATCCCGCTGCCCGCGCGCGTGACGGGCACGCTGGAGGCGGAGTCCGGCTTCAACGACGCCCCGGTGGTCATCCTCGTGGTGTCCCTGTCCACGGCCGGTCCGGTCGAGCACTGGTACACGCTGCTGGGCGTGATCGTGGGAGAACTGGCCATCGGCGCGGCCATCGGGATCGCGGTGGGCTGGCTGGGCTCCTGGGGCCTGAGGCACGTGGCGCTGCCCGCGTCCGGCCTCTACCCGATCGCCGTCATGGCGATCGCCGTGGTGGCGTACGCGGCCGGCGCGCTGGCCCACGGCAGCGGCTTCCTCGCGGTGTACCTCGCCGCGATGGTGATGGGCAACGCGCGGCTGCCGCACTGGCCGGCCACGCGCGGATTCGCCGACGGGCTCGGCTGGATGGCTCAGATCGGCATGTTCGTCCTGCTCGGCCTGCTGGTCACCCCGCACGAGCTGGGCGACGACATCGTGCCGGCGCTGGTCATCGGGCTGGTCCTGACCATGGTGGCCCGCCCGCTGAGCGTGGTGCTCTGCCTGTCGCCGTTCCGGGTGCCCTGGCAGGAGCAGACCCTGATGTCCTGGGCCGGGCTGCGCGGTGCCGTGCCCATCATCCTGGCGACCATCCCCATGGTGGAGGGCGTCGACGCCAGCCGCCGGATCTTCAACATCGTCTTCGTGCTGGTCGTCGTCTACACCCTGGTCCAGGGCCCGACGCTGCCCTGGCTGGGCCGCAAGCTGCGGCTCGGCGACGGTTCGGAGGCCGCCGACCTCGGCATCGAGTCGGCGCCGCTGGAGCGGCTGCGCGGGCACCTGCTGTCCGTGGCGATCCCCGGCGAATCGAAGATGCACGGTGTGGAGGTGGCCGAGCTGCGGCTGCCGCACGGCGCGGCCGTCACCCTCATCGTGCGCGGGGGCGAGTCCTTCGTTCCGCTGCCGACGACGATATTGCAGCGTGGGGACGAGCTCCTCGTGGTCGCCACAGACCCCGTCCGGGACGCGACCGAGAGCCGGCTGCGGGCCGTGGGGCACGGCGGCAAGCTGGCCGGCTGGCTGGGGACGGGCGGGGCGGGCCAGTGAGGGCGTTTTGCGCGGTTTGGGATTTGTAGGGCACCCAGGGGCATGGTGCTCACTTTCACAGGAGAGCAGCCGTTGATCCCTGTACGATGAAGGCGTTACCCAGATCGAACCAACTCTGCCTGACGCAGAGCTGGCGCGACCGTATGGCGGTCGGGACACCCCTCCTCACCGGGCCCCGGCATCTACCGCAGTTCCGCGCAAGAGGACAGCTCTCGGCGCCGCCCGCTACGGGGCCGCGCTACCAGGCGGCAGAAAGGCACGGGCCGTGGCGTCCACGGTCACCTCGAAGGCGTCGGAGAACCCGACGGCTTCCGCCCGCCCGGGATACGGCCGGCTGCTGCGCACCCGCGGCGCCTGGACGTTCCTGCTCCCCGGCTTCGCGGCACGCCAGCCGTTCGCGATGCTGACCATCTCCATCGTGCTGCTGGTGCAGCACACCACCGGCTCCTACGGAGCGGCGGGCGCCGCCGCGGCCGTCACCGGTGTCTCCATGGCCCTGTTCGCGCCCTACAGCGGACGCCTCGCCGACCGCTACGGGCAACGCGCCGTGCTGGTCCCCGGAGTGCTGCTGCACGCACTGTCCGGGCTGACGCTCACGGCGCTCGCGCTGCTGGACGCGCCCCTTTGGGCGGTGTTCGCGGCGGCCGTCCCGACCGGCGCCTCGGTGCCGCAGGTCGGTCCGATGGTGCGGGCCCGCTGGGGCGTCAAGCTCAAGGACTCGCCGCTGATGACCACCGCGGCCGCCTTCGAGTCCGTCACGGACGAGCTGACCTTCGTGGTCGGTCCGCTGCTGGCCACCGCCCTGTGCACGGCCGTCGACCCGGCCGCCGGACTCGTCACCGAGGCCTCGCTGACCCTGCTCGGCGGCCTGCTGTTCGCCGCGCAGAAGAGCACGCAGCCCTCCGTCGCCGGCAGCGGGCACGCGCGCGTGGAGCACGCTTCGGCACTGCGCGTCCCCGGAGTGCGCGTGCTGATCGTGACCTTCCTGGGCATCGGCACCGTCTTCGGCGGTATGCAGGTCTCGCTGGCCGCGTTCACCGAGTCGATCGGCGAACCGGGCCTGAACGGCGTCCTCTACGGCGTCTTCGCCGCGGGCAACATGCTGTCCGGCGTGGTCTGCGGGGCGATCGCCTGGAAGGCGGCTCCGCAGCGGCGCCTGGTCGTCGGCTACACGGCGCTCGCCCTGGCCGCGTCGGGCCTGTGGGCCGCCCACTCGGTGCTGGTCCTCGCGGGGCTCGGCCTGCTGGTCGGCATGTGCATCGCGCCCGCCCTGATCACCGGTTACACCCTGGTCGACAGCCTGGTCCCGGCCGGTGCCCGCACCGAGGCCTTCACCTGGCTGACCGGAGCGGTGGCGCTCGGCCAGGCCGCCGCCGTCACGGTCGCCGGACAGCTGGAGGACCGCTTCTGGTCGGGCGCCGGTTTCCTGGTGCCGATGGGCGGCACGCTGCTGGCCCTGGTGACCCTCCTGGCCCTGCGTTCCCGGCTGGTGGCACGGGGCAACGGCCGCACCGTCGCACGTGGCGTGGGTCACCGCGTGCCGGTGGCAGTGGACTGAGCGGCCGGAATACGTCACTATGGATCGTCGTTAGCACTCATCGAGTGAGAGTGCCAGGAGGAAGACAGTGCCGACCTACCAGTACCAGTGCACCGAGTGCGGCGAAGGCCTCGAGGCGGTGCAGAAGTTCACCGACGACGCCCTCACCGAGTGCCCCAACTGCAAGGGCCGCCTGAAGAAGGTGTTCTCGGCGGTCGGCATCGTCTTCAAGGGCTCCGGCTTCTACCGGAACGACAGCCGCGGCTCCTCGTCGAGCAGCTCCCCGGCGAAGTCGTCGAGCACCTCGTCCTCGGGCTCGTCGTCCTCGGACTCCGGCTCGTCGAGCTCCGCTTCGAGCTCGTCGTCGAGCACCGGCAGCTCCTCCAGCAGCACCACCGCCGCGTAGGGCCTGATTCTTACGGGACCCTGTCGCCCTCCGGGCGACGGGGTCCTCGGCGTTTCCGCCTGCGGTTAGGGTGCGGGCATGGCGAACAAGGCGAACGCGACGGACAGGGCAGGCGCCGGGATCGGCGTCATCGGCGGCTCGGGGTTCTACTCCTTCCTCGACGACGTGACCGAGATCCAGGTCGACACCCCGTACGGGCCGCCCAGCGACTCCCTCTTCCTCGGTGACGTCGCCGGCCGGCGGGTCGCCTTCCTGCCGCGGCACGGACGGGGCCACCACCTGCCGCCGCACCGGATCAACTACCGCGCCAACCTGTGGGCGCTACGGTCGGTCGGTGTGCGCCAGGTCCTCGCCCCGTGCGCCGTGGGCGGCCTGCGCCCCGAGTACGGGCCGGGCACGCTGCTGGTCCCGGACCAGCTGGTCGACCGCACGAAGTCCCGCGCCGGCACCTTCTTCGACGGGCTGCCACTGCCCGACGGCTCGGTGCCGAACGTGGTGCACGTGTCGCTGGCCGACCCCTACTGCCCCGCCGGGCGGGCCGTCGCACTGAAGGCGGCGCGCGGCCGGGACTGGGAGCCGGTGGACGGCGGCACGCTGGTCGTCGTCGAGGGGCCACGCTTCTCGACCCGTGCGGAATCGTTGTGGCACCAGGCGCAGGGCTGGTCGGTGGTGGGCATGACCGGCCATCCCGAGGCGGCGCTCGCCCGCGAGCTGGAGCTCTGCTACACGTCCCTGACGCTGGTCACCGACCTCGACGCGGGTGCCGAGACGGGTGAGGGGGTCTCGCACGACGAGGTGCTCCGGGTGTTCGCGGCGAACGTGGACCGGCTGCGGGGGGTGCTGTTCGACGCGGTTGCCGGGTTGCCCGGGGAGGGCGAGCGGGACTGTCTGTGTGTGAGCGCGCTGGGCGGGATGGATCCGGGGTTCGTGCTGCCGTAGGGGGCTTGCGGGCTTGGGCTCTGGGGCGCGAGGGGGTGTTCGGGGCCGGGGGGGCGTCCAGGGCTGGGGCCTCCGAAGCCGGAGGGCGGCGGGGCCGGGGGCGTTCCGAGGCAGGGGCGTTCCGAGGCAGGGGGCGTTCCGGGGCCGGGGCGTTCCGAGGCAGGGGCGTTCCGAGGCAGGGGCGTTCCGAGGCCGGGGCGTTCCGAGGCCGGGGCGTTCCGGGGTCGGCGGGGGGGCGTCGGTGGTGGAACGTCCCGTTCGGGTGAGGGGATTGTCCACAGGTCGGTAGTGGGTCCACAGGCCTGAGCGGGCGGTGGCGCGAAGCCTCATCGTGGGGAGCGCAAGCCGGTCCCTCGTCGCAGGTGGTGGTCTTCGTGCCCTTCGCTCGTTCCTCGGTCGTGTCCTCTTCTCCCTCCTGGTCGCTCGCCTCGGGCCCGCCCGGGGCGGAGGTGCCCGCGACCCGAGAGGTGCCGCGGTTCGACCCGGTACGCGTGCGCGGCGGTCACCGCTCCGGCCGGCTCGTCCGGCACCGTCGGCGGGCCGTGGCCGTCGGACTCGCGGTCACCGCGACGGCGCTCGTGGCGGCGGGTCCGCGCGATGCCGACGGGGCCCGTGGTCATCCCCGGGCCCGGCCTCCCGCGCACACGGCGACGATGTCCGGTCAGCAGCCCGCGCACCCGCGTCGCGCCACGGGGTCGGTGACTGCCCCGGTCCGGATCTCCGACGCGGCCACCGTGCGGCTGCTGCGGCCCGGTGACCGGGTCGACGTCATCGCCGCCGAGGGGGCGGTGCCGGGTGGCGATGCCCGGGTGGTCGCGCGCGGGGCCAGGGTGACGAAGGTGCCGGAGCCGGTGGAGGGCGCGGGCGACAGCGGGGCGCTGGTCGTGCTGTCGGTGCCGCGGGCCGTCGCGGCGCGGCTGGCCGGTGCCGGTGCCACCGGGCGGCTGGCGGTGACGTTGTGGTGACGCCCGGGGAGCCCCGGTGCCCTGTTGAGGGACCCAGGGTCCCGTCTTGCCCCGGCGTTGACGTAGGTTGCGGAGCGTTTTGTTCCACAAGCTGCTCGTGTGAGGAGACGCCCCGAGGTGAGCAAGAAGAAGGAGCCGAGCATCTTGCAGGGCTTCAAGGCCTTCCTGATGCGCGGGAACGTCGTCGATCTGGCGGTGGCGGTGGTGATCGGTGCCGCCTTCACCAACATCGTGAA
Organism: Streptomyces sp. NPDC002130; assembly: GCF_040296465.1. Taxonomy (NCBI): domain Bacteria; kingdom Bacillati; phylum Actinomycetota; class Actinomycetes; order Kitasatosporales; family Streptomycetaceae; genus Streptomyces; species Streptomyces sp. NPDC002130. The sequence goes on along the minus strand of NZ_JBEOXI010000047.1, from coordinate 32,638 downwards.
CGCCGTGGTGAAGGGGATCATCAACCCGGTCGTCGGTGCCATCGGAACCAAGAACCTCGACCACTACAGCTCGTGTCTGAGCTCGAGCTGCAAGGGCGAGCAGGGTATCCAGATCCTGTGGGGATCCGTTCTGGGCGCCACCCTGAGCTTCGTGATCACTGCGGCGGTCGTCTACTTCCTGATGGTCCTGCCCATGGCGAAGTACCTGGCCCGGCAGGAGGCCCGCCGGAAGGCCAAGGAGGGCACGCAGGAGATCATCGAGGTGACCGAGCTGGAGGTCCTGAAGGAGATCCGGGACGCCCTGGTCGCCCAGCGCGGCTCGGGACACGACCGGCAGTAGCGGCGCTGCGGGCGGCCGGACGAGCGCTACGGGCGGCCGCCCGGCCGGTTCAGATGTGGTGGGGCGGCTTCTCGTCCAGGAAGCGCCTGAGGTCCGCCGCACTGCCGCCGGAGTCGGTGCGCTCGCCCCAGCCGCGGTCGGTGTCGTCGGAGGACTGCTGGTCGAGCGGGTCGTCGAAGACCAGCGCGGGCTTCGGCTCGCGCGGCTCGGGGCCGGGGACGGTACTCATGCAACCAGGGTACGGTCGCGGAGAAATTCCCCGTGCCTTCTGCTGTGCTGGGACGCATGACGTCCAGCCCCGCTCCCCCGCCCGTCCCCTCCGGCGCGCCCGGCGGCCGGGGACCGCTGCGCAGGCTCAGGGCCCGTGGCCGCGACGAGGCGCACCGGACGGCCTCGCCGCTGGAACTCTTCTTCGACCTGTGCTTCGTGGTGGCCGTCGCCCAGGCGGGCATCGAGCTGGTGCACTCCGTCGCCGAGGGGCACGCGGGCCAGGGGATCCTCGACTACGCGATGGTGTTCTTCGCCCTGTGGTGGGCGTGGATGAACTTCACCTGGTTCGCCTCGGCGTACGACAACGACGACGTGCTCTACCGGGTCGTCACGCTGGTGCAGATCGCGGGTGTGCTGGTCCTCGCGGCGGGGGTCTCGCGGGCGTTCGGGGAGCACGAGTACCTCCTGGTCTGGCTCGGCTACGCGATCATGCGGGTGGCCATCGCGGCGCAGTGGCTGCGGGCGGCCCGGGCCGGGGAGGGCCCGGAACGCACGACTGCCCTGCGCTACACCGGCGGCGTGCTGGCGTGCCAGGTCGGCTGGCTGGGGCTGCTGTTCCTGCCCGAGGGGGCCCGGCCCTGGTGGTTCCTGGTGATGGCGCTGCTGGAGATGTGCGTGCCGCCCCTCGCGGAGAGGGGCCACACCACGTCCTGGCATCCCCGTCACATCGCGGAGCGGTACGGGCTGTTCACCATCATCGTGCTCGGCGAGACGGTCGCGGCGGCCACGGTCGCGGTGAAGTCCGGCATCGACGAGAGCGACGCGCTGGGCGAGCTCCTCCCCATCGCGGCGGGTGGGCTGCTGATCGTCTTCGCGGCCTGGTGGATCTACTTCGTGGTGCCCATCCACGGCCATCTGCGATCCAACCGGCAGGCGTTCCTGTGGGGCTACGGCCACTACCTGGTGTTCGCCTCCGCGGCGGCGATCGGGGCCGGGCTGGAGGTCGCGGTGGAGGAGACGGTCGGCAAGGCGCACCTCTCCACGCTGGCGGCGTCGGCGGCCGTGACCCTGCCGACGGCTCTGTACCTGCTCACGGTGTGGGCCCTGCACTCGCGCCACTTCAAGCGGGGCATCACTCAGCAGCTGGTGCTGCCGACGACGGCCCTGCTGGTGATCTGCTGCACGTTCCTCGGGCACTGGGCGGTGTTCGCGGCCGGGGTGGTCTGCGCGCTGTCGGTGGGGGCCGCAGAGACCGTGGCCGCGCTCCGGGCCGCCGGGGAGAGCGGGCCGGCGACGCGCACCGGGTGAGGGCGCGTCCGCGATCCGGCCCCGCTGACCGCGACCCAGCTGACGTCGGCCCGCTGACGGTCTACGGGCTCAGGTCGACGGGTTGACGGTCTACGGGCGACGGGCTGACGGTCCACGGAGGACAGGCGCCGGCCCCGGACGGGCTGACACGGCACGCACCGGCTCGGTGCGTTCACCGGGGCCGACGGCTGGACGAGACTGTGCCTCATGACAGTTGACGCACTGACGGATGTCTCCGGCCTGCGGGTGGGGCACGCGACACGCACCGGCGACGGTTGGCTCACCGGCACCACGGTCGTGCTCGCCCCGGAGGGCGGGGCCGTGGCCGCCGTGGAGGTGCGGGGCGGCGGGCCCGGCACCAAGGAGACGGACGCGCTCGACCCGCGCAATGTGGTGCGCAAGGTCGAGGCGGTCGTGCTGACCGGCGGCAGTGCCTACGGGCTCGACGCTGCGGCGGGGGTGATGGCCTGGCTGGAGGAGCGGGGGCGTGGGATCCGGGTCGGGGCGGATCCGGCGCATGTGGTGCCGGTGGTGCCCGCGGCGTGTGTTTTCGACCTGGGTCGGGGTGGTGACTTCCGGGCCCGGCCGGACGCGGCGACCGGCCGGGCCGCGGTCGAGGCGGCCGCGGCGAGCGAGCTCGGCGCCCAGGTGCCCCAGGGGTGCGTGGGCGCGGGCACGGGAGCCGTGGTCGGGGTGGTGAAGGGCGGTGTTGGCAGCGCGAGCACGGTGCTCGGCTCGGGGATCACCGTGGCCGCGCTGGTGGTGGCCAACGCGGCGGGGTCGACGGTGGATCCGGAAACGGGGGTGCTGTACGGGGAGTTGTTCGAGGGACGACGGGTGGAGTACCCGGAGGCGGAGGTCCACGCGGCCGCGCAGCGGCGTCTCGCCGAGACGGCCGCCAGGAGCACGCCGCCGCCGCTCAACACCACGCTCGCCGTGGTCGCCACGGACGCGGATCTGTCCAAGGCGCAGGCGCAGAAGCTGGCCGGCACGGCGCACGACGGCATCGCCCGCGCGGTGCGTCCGGTGCACCTCCTCAACGACGGGGACACGGTGTTCACGCTGGCGACCGGCGACCGCACCCTGGACGCCGCGGACCCGCTCGCCCTGAACGAGATCCTGGCGGCGGGCGCCGACATGGTGACGCGCGCGATCGTCCGGGCCGTGCGGGCCGCGGAGCCGGTGGACGGTCCGGGCGGGGCGTGGCCGTCGTACGGGGAGCTGTACGCGGGCCGTTGAACAGGCGCGCCGCGCACAGCGGATGCACAGCGGACCCGGGATTTGTCGCGGTTCTGTCACGTGACGGCCTTCATGGGGAACGGACGGAACCCGACCGGCCCCCGGGCCCCTCTACTCCCACGTACTGGAGCGGATCACGCAACATCACATGAACTGGGAGCAGCCCGTGACAACGCCGAACATTTCAGCGCGGCGCACTCTGGGGGCCTGTGCCGTCCTGGTGGTCGGCGCCCTGACCCTCACCGCCTGCGGTGGCAGTGCCAACGCCAAGGACGACGAGAAGGGCGGCAAGGGCGGCACCAAGACGTCGGTAGCGAAGATCGCCATCTCGGCGAAGGACGGTTCGACGGGCGCGTCCATCAACGCGACCGGCGTGAAGGTCAGCGACGGGAAGCTGACCGACGTGAAGATGACGGTGGCGGGCAGCGGCCAGGCCGTCGAAGGCTCGATTTCCGGTGACGGCAAGGTCTGGAAGCCGAAGGAGCAGCTGGAGCGCGGGACCAAGTACCAGATATCCGCGACCGCCAAGGACGCGGACGGCCGGACGGCCGCGGCCAACTCGATCTTCACGACGGTGACGTCGTCGAACAGCTTCATCGGCACGTACACGCCGGACAACGGCACGACGGTCGGCGTGGGCATGCCGGTGTCGTTCACCTTCGACAAGGCCATCACCGACCGCAAGGCCGTGCAGTCGCACATCACGGTGACGTCCAGCAGCGGGCAGCAGGTCGTCGGGCACTGGTTCAACGGGCAGCGGCTCGACTTCCGGCCGGAGGAGTACTGGAAGGCCGGCTCCAAGGTCACGATGAAGATCGACCTGGACGGGGTCGAGGGCGCGAACGGCGTCTACGGCGTGCAGAAGAAGACGGTCACCTTCACGGTGGGCCGTTCGCAGGTCTCCACGGTCGACGCCAACACCCAGACCATGACGGTCGTCCGGGACGGCAAGACCATCAAGACGATCCCGATCTCGGCGGGCAGCCCGGAGCACACCACCTACAACGGGCAGATGGTGATCTCCGAGAAGTTCGTCCAGACCCGGATGAACAGCCGGACGGTCGGGCTGGGTGGCGAGTACGACATCCCGGACGTGCCGCACGCGATGCGTCTGACGACGTCGGGCACGTTCATCCACGGCAACTACTGGTACAACAAGGGCAACCCGCCCTTCGGCCGCCAGGGCACCAGCCACGGCTGCGTGGGTCTCGCCGACGTCCAGGGCGCGGGGGGCAGCACGCCCGCCAAGTGGTTCTACGACAACTCCCTCATCGGGGACGTGGTGATCGTGAAGAACTCCCCCGACAAGACGGTGGCGCCGGACAACGGGCTCAACGGCTGGAACATGGCGTGGAGCCAGTGGACCGCGGACAGCGCTTCCTGACCTCTTGGCGAACCACCTGAAGAACCGTCCCAACTGGGGATTTTGACGGACCGAACGGGCCGCGCGGGAACTTTTCGCGCGGCCCGCGCGTTTTCCCGGACGTACGTTTTCTCGGTTCCCGGACATGATGTCCGACCGAGGGGCTACGGTATGCACCCACAAGGTGACATGCAGCAACGCCGGGAGAAACCTTGAGCGTTCCGTACGAGACGGCAGCGTACGAACCCCACGACTCGCCCGAGACTCCGGAGGAGCACCTCGCGCGGCTCCTCGGCCGCGCCCTGAACTCCTTCGAGCTACCGGACGAGGCGATAAGGCGCCTGGACTGCGCGCTGGCGCACGACGGTTCGCTGCATTCCGCGCACCACAGCACGGGCCTGCACCGGGAGACGTACCGGCACACGTGGCTGCTCGCCGACGGTTCGGCGCTCACCCTGTGGGAGCTCGTCCACAACACCGCGCCGGGCGGCGAACCGCAGCACGAGGTGTACGTCGACGAGGAGGAGCTGCGCGCCGCCACCACGCGGCTGCCGCTGCCGCCGGACGCCCCGGACTTCGAACTGCCGGTGACGGTGCAGCTGTCACCGGTCCCCGCCCCCCGGCACGCGTACGCCGCGGAGAACTCGGCGGACCACGCGCGCAGGTTACTGCGCCGGGCGGAGAACGTGGACCGGCCGGGCGTGGACACGGCGGCCCTGCTGGCCACGGCGTCCGGGCACCAGATCACCCAGGCCTTCGGCCGGCCGTGCCGCGCGGGCCGGGCGGGGCTGGGTTTCTCGCTCTACGAGCACGCGTTCCTGCTGCGCGACGGCGACGAGGTCTCCCTCTGGGAGGTCGAGCACACGGCGACGCCTGACGGACGGCACATGTGTGAGGTCTACGCCAGCGAGGACGCGGCGCGCGAGGCGATGGAGCGGCGGGCGGCGCAGCTGTCCTGAGGCGGAACCGAGGCTCCTCAGAGGCCTCTGTCTCCGAGTTGACGCACCAGCTCGGCGAAGGCGGCTCTCTCCTCGGTGGTCAGCTCCACGGACTCCGACCGGGGGCCCTTCTGCCGCTGTTGCGGGAGGGCGGGGAGCGGGTGGCCTTCGGGCCATCGGGAGACGTGCTCGGGCATGCGCCCCAGTAGACACCACGGCCCGGGACTTCGGTCCCGGGCCGTGACTTTCGTGATCTATCTCGCAGGTGGCATGAACGGTTCACACGCCTCGAATGGGGCGAACTCGCACCAGTGTCACGCCGCGACGGGCTGCTTCGTCTCCGTCGCCTGGACCGCGCCGCCCTCGCCGGGGGCCGGTGCCGCGCCCGGGGCCGGCTTGCGCATGCCCTTCAGGACGACGACCAGGGCCGTCGTGACACAGACACCCGCGGCGATGGCGACCAGGTAGAGGAACGGGTTGCCGATCAGCGGGACCACGAAGATGCCGCCGTGCGGGGCACGCAGGGTCGCACCGAAGGCCATCGACAGGGCGCCGGTGACCGCGCCGCCCGCCATGGAGGCCGGGATGACGCGCAGCGGGTCGGCCGCCGCGAAGGGGATCGCGCCCTCGGAGATGAAGGAGGCGCCGAGCACCCAGGCCGCCTTGCCGTTCTCGCGCTCGGTCTGGGTGAAGAGCTTGCCGCGCACCGTCGTGGCCAGGGCCATGGCCAGCGGCGGGACCATACCGGCCGCCATCACCGCGGCCATGATCTTCATCGCCGAGTCGCTGGGGCTGGCCACCGCGATACCGGCCGTGGCGAAGGTGTAGGCGACCTTGTTGACCGGGCCGCCGAGGTCGAAGCACATCATCAGGCCGAGGAGGGTGCCGAGCAGGATCGCGTTGCTGCCGGACAGTCCGTTCAGCCAGTCGGTCATGCCCTTCTGGGCCTCGGCGATGGGCTTGCCGATGACGACGAACATCAGGAACCCGACGATCGCCGAGGAGATCAGCGGGATCACCACCACGGGCATGATGCCGCGCAGTGCCGCCGGGACGTTCACCTTCTGGATCGCCATCACGACGCCACCGGCGATCAGACCGGCCGCCAGACCGCCGAGGAACCCGGCGTTGATGTTGAACGCGATCATGCCGCCGACGAACCCGGGGACGATGCCGGGCCGGTCGGCCATGCCGTAGGCGATGTAGCCGGCCAGGACCGGGACGAGGAAGCCGAAGGCGACGCCGCCGATCTGGAAGAGCAGGGCCGCCCAGCTGTCGGCCTGCGTCCACAGGAAGTGGTCCATCACCGACGGGGCCTTGTTGATCTTGTAACCGCCGATCGCGAACCCGAGGGCGATGAGCAGACCGCCCGCCGCGACGAACGGCACCATGTAACTGACGCCGGACATCAGCCACTTGCGCAGCTTGGTGCCGTAGCCCTCGCTCGAGTCGCCCGCGCGGTCCACCGGGGAGGCCGGGGCGGAACCGGAGGTGACCTCGCCGCGTGCGGCCTTCTCGCGGACCTCGGCGATGAGTTCGGCGGCGCGGTTGATGCCCGCCTTCACCCCGACGTCGACGGTGGGCTTGCCGGCGAACCGCTCCTTCTCCCGTACGGGCACGTCGTGGGCGAAGATCACGGCGTCGGCCGCCGCGATGACCTGCGGGTCGAGCCGGGTGAAACCGGCCGAGCCCTGGGGTTCCACGGTGAGTTCGACGCCCGCCTCCCGGCCGGCGTTCTCGAGCGACTCGGCCGCCATGTAGGTGTGGGCGATGCCGGTGGGGCAGGAGGTGACGGCGACGATACGGAACGGCCGCTCCTCGCCCCCGGCTTCAGCTGCGCCGCCGGCTTCGGCTGTGTCCGTGGCGGCGGCGGGAGAGGCCGCTCCCGCCGACGCCACGGGGTCTTCGGAACCCGCGGGTGCGGGTGCGTCCGGCTCGTCGCCGCGGATCAGCGCCGCCGCGGCCGGCGCGTCGCTCACCGCGCGCAGGGCGTCGGTGAACTCACTGTTCATCAGCTGCCGGGCCAGCGACGACAGGATCGTCAGATGGGCGTCGTCCGCGCCGGCGGGCGCGGCGATCAGGAAGATCAGGTCGGCGGGGCCGTCCGCGGCGCCGAAGTCGATGCCCTCGGCGCTGCGGCCGAAGGCGAGCGTCGGCTCGGTGACGTGCTCGCTGCGGCAGTGCGGGATGCCGATGCCGCCGTCGAGGCCGGTCGGCATCTGGGCCTCGCGGGCCGCCACGTCGGCGAGGAAGCCGTCCAGGTCGGTCACCCGGCCCAGGGCCACCATGCGCTCGGCGAGGGCACGCGCCGCCGCTTCCTTGGTGTCGGCGGACAGGCCGAGGTCGACCAGGTCCGCCGTGATCATGTCGCTCATCGCGGGCTCCTTAGCACGCGTATCGCCCGGTGGGAGGGGTGGGCGGGGAGGGGGACGGGGGTGCGGTGGGGGGTGGCGGGGGTGGAGGCGGGGGGTAACGGGGAGGCCCGCCGCTCGCGCGTCGGTCCGCGCTGCTCGTCGTACGTCATGACACGGGCTCCTCGTACGTCATGACACCTGCTCCTCGTACGTCATGACACCGGCTCCTTCAGCACGCGGTTCGCCGGGACCTCGGCCGTGACCGTCACGGCCGCCGGGTCCAGGTCGCGCGGCGTCGGCATCACGCTGCCGGGCAGCTGGACGGCCGCCGCGCCGTGGGCGACCGCGGAGGCGAGGGCCTCGGGGCCGTTGCCGCCGGCGATCAGGAATCCGGCGAGGGAGGAGTCGCCGGCGCCGACGTTGCTGCGGACGGCGGCCACGCGGGCGCTGCCGAACCAGGCGCCCTCCTCGGAGACGAGCAGCTGCCCGTCGGCGCCGAGGCTGGCGAGGACGGCCCGGGCACCCATCTCGCGCAGTTCCTCGGCGGCCTTGACGGCGTCGCCGACGGTGGCGAGGGGACGGCCGACGGCTTCGGAGAGTTCTTCGGCGTTCGGCTTGACCACGTCGGGCCGCTCGCGCAGGGCCGCGAGCAGCGCGGGCCCGGAGGTGTCCAGGGCGATCCGTGCCCCGGCGGCGTGCGCGCGGGCGACGAGGTCGGCGTACCAGGAGGGGGCGAGTCCGCGCGGGAGGCTGCCGCAGCAGGCGATCCAGGATGCGTCGCGGGACTGCCGCCGTACGGTCTCCAGGAGCAGTTCCCGCTCGGCGTCGGAGAGTTCGGGGCCGGGCGCGTTGATCTTCGTCAGGACGCCGTCGGACTCGGCGAGGGCGATGTTGGAGCGGGTGGCCCCGGCGACGGGGACGGGCGCGACCTCGATGCCCTGCTGGTCGAGCAGGTCGGCGACGAGGGCGCCCGGGGCGCCGCCCAGCGGCAGGACCGCCACCGTGCGCTGACCGGCCGCGGCGACGGCGCGCGAGACGTTCACGCCCTTGCCGCCCGGGTCCATCCGCTCGCCGGTGGCGCGGATGACCTCGCCGCGGTCGAGGGACGGCACCTCGTAGGTGCGGTCCAGAGACGGGTTGGGGGTGACGGTGAGGATCATGCGCGCACTACTTCCGTGCCGCCGCGCTCGATCGCGACGGCGTCTTCGGGGCTCAGTCCGCTGTCGGTGATCAGCAGGTCCACATCGCTCAGGTCGCCGAAGCGGGCGAAGTGCTCCTGGCCGTGCTTGGAGGAGTCGGCGAGCAGCACCACCCGGCGGGCGGCGGCCACGGCCGCGCGTTTCACGGCGGCCTCGGCGAGGTCGGGCGTGGTCAGGCCGTGTTCGGCGGAGAAGCCGTTGGCGGCCACGAACAGCACGTCGGCGCGGATCTCGCCGTACGCCCTGAGCGCCCAGGCGTCCACGGCGGCACGCGTGCGGTGCCGTACGCGCCCCCCGACGAGGTGGAGTTGGATGCCGGGGTGGTCGGCGAGGCGGGCCGCGATGGGGAGGCTGTGCGTGACGACGGTGAGGGAGGCCTCCAGGGGGAGGGCGGCGGCCATCCGGGCCACCGTCGTCCCGGCGTCGAGGATCACCGTGCCCTCGCCGGGCAGTTCCGCGAGGGCCGCCTTGGCGATGCCGTCCTTCTCGTCGGCGGCGGTCGTCTCGCGCTCGGCGAGGTCCGGCTCGAAGTCGAGGCGCCCGGCCGGGATGGCACCGCCGTGCACCCGGCGGACCAGTCCGGCGCGGTCGAGGGCCTTCAGATCCCGGCGGATCGTCTCCGCCGTCACCTGGAACTCCTCGGCCAGCGACACGACATCCACTCGGCCGCCGTCACGGGCGAGCCGGAGGATCTCCTGCTGCCGCTCCGGTGCGTACATGTCCGTTCGCCTCCGCCTCATGCCCGAACGTGTGGTTTCAGCGGGAGGCTACGCCGAGATTTCCGCAAAGTAAACAGGTTCGGACCCAATCGGGCATGAGCAGAAATCAGAAGCAGAGCCGCGAGCGGACATCGGGAGCGGAACGTAAGCGGACATGGCGAGCGGACATCGGGAGCGGAACGCGAACGGGCCCGGCACCGAGGTGCCGGGCCCGTTTCCTGCGGTCAGACCAGCAGCGCTTCCTTCTCCCCCGCCGGCGCCTGCTCGCCCTCCACATGCTGCGCGGGCCGCTTCGGCAGCGCGAACATCAGCAGGAAGATGGCGCCCATCACCGCGGCGACCCAGCCGAGCGCGTTCTGGAAGGCGTCCGCGAAGGCCGGACCGATCTGCTCCGGCCGCAGGTGGTCGGAGATCGTGCCGAAGAACACCACCGACACCAGGCCGAGGCCCAGCGCGTTGCCCATCTGCTGCACGGTGTTGATCAGCCCCGACGCCGAACCGGCGTGCTCGCGCGGCACCTCCGAGAGGATCGCGTCGGTCAGCGGCGCGACGATCAGGCCCATGCCCACACCCATCACCACGAGCGGGAGCGCCATCTGCCACGGAGCTATGTCCAGCCCGTAGTGCCCGGCCTCCCAGATGTAGAGCAGCACCCCGGCCGCCATCACCAGCGCGCCCGCCTGGAGCACCTTGCGCCCGAACCGCGGCACCAGCTTCTGCACCGACATCCCGGCCGCCACGGACACGGCGATCGAGAACGGCACCCCGGTCAGCCCGGCCTTCAGCGGGCTCCAGCCCAGCCCGAACTGCATGTACAGCGTCCACACCAGGAAGAACACGCCGAGCGCGACCCCGAAGACGGTCTGCACAGCGATCCCGGCCGCGAAGCTCTTGACCTTGAACAGCGACAGCTCGACCAGCGGGGAACCGTCCCGTGCGGCCTTGCGCTTCTCGTACGCCACCAGCGCCGCGAGGACGACGAGCGACCCGGCCATCGAGACGTATCCCCACAGCGGCCAGTCCAGCTCGCGGCCCCGGATGAGCGGGTAGAGCAGCATCAGCAGGCCCAGCGTGACCAGCGCGACGCCCACCAGGTCCAGCTTCAGGGCACGCGGCGCCTTGGACTCGCTGATGTAGCGGCTGCCGAGGATCAGGCCGGCGACACCCACCGGCAGGTTGATCAGGAAGATCGACCGCCACTCCCAGCCGAACAGGTTCCACTCGGTCAGCAGCGCGCCCAGCAGCGGACCGGACACCGCCCCGAGGCCGACGACCGCGCCGAACAGCCCGAAGACCTTGCCCCGTTCGTGCGCCGGGAACGTCGCGTGCACGATCGACAGCACCTGCGGCACCATCAGCGCCGCCATGCCGCCCTGCAGGAACCGCGAGGCGACCAGCATCTCCGGGTTGACCGCGAGACCGCACAGCGCGGAGGCGACCGTGAACCCGCCGATGCCGACGAGGAAGATCCGCTTACGGCCGTGGATGTCGCCGAGCCGCCCGCCGGTGATCAGCCCGGCGGCGAAGGCGAGGGCGTACCCGGCGGTGATCCACTGGATCTGGCTGAACGACGCGCCCGCCTCCCGCTGGATCGAGGGGATGGCGATGTTGACGATCGTCACGTCGACGAGGTCCATGAAGGCCGCGGTCATCACGATCGCGAGGGCGAACCAGCGTCGGCGGTCGGTCCCGCCGCCCGCCGTGCCGAGGGTGGTGTCGGTGGAGTTCATGCTTCGAAGTTAGACCCCTACTAGGTCAGATAGTGTCCTATTGCTGCGGCATCCTCGTCGGTATGACGACGGACACCCCGGCTCGGCTGCTGACGCTTCTCTCCCTTCTCCAGACGCCCCGCGAATGGCCCGGCGGCGAGCTCTCCGAGCGGCTCGGGGTCTCCCGCCGCACGGTCCGGCGGGACATCGACCGGCTGCGCGAGCTCGGCTATCCCGTGCAGGCGACCAAGGGTGCCGACGGCGGCTACCGCCTGGTCGCCGGCAAGGCCATGCCGCCGCTCGTGCTCGACGACGAGGAGGCCGTGGCCATCGCGGTCGGGCTGCGCGCCGGGGCGGGGCACGCGGTGGAGGGCCTGGACGAGGCCTCGGTGCGGGCACTGGCCAAGCTGGAGCAGGTCCTGCCGGGCCGGCTGCGCCACCGCGTGACCACCCTCCAGGCCGCGACGACGCCTCTGACCAGCGGGGACGGGCCGAGCATCGCGCCCGAGACGCTGACCGTCATGGCCTCGACGGTGGCCGGGCACGAACGGCTGCGGTTCGCCTACCGGGCCGCGGACGGCACCGAGTCACGACGCCTGACGGAGCCCTACCGGCTGGTGTCGACGGGCCGCCGCTGGTACCTGGTGGCGTACGACATCGACCGAGACGACTGGCGCACGTTCCGCGTCGACCGGGTCAGCGAGCCGTTCGCCACCGGAGCCCGCTTCGTGCCGCGCGAACTGCCGACGGGGAACGCGGCGGAGTACCTGCGGCGCTCCATGCAACAGCGGCAGCAGTTCTACGAGTTCGGGGTCACGTTCGCCGCACCGGCCGACTTCGTCGCCGCCCGGGTGCCCGACTGGCTGGGCACGCCCGAGCCGTTGGACGACCGCAGCTGCCGGTTGCGGGGATCCGTCGGTGACGCCGTGCAGTGGGTGGCGTTCCGGCTGGCGATGCTGGAGTGCGACTTCGTGGTGCACGAGCCGGAACAACTCGTGACGGCTGTCAGGGAGTTGGGGGCACGGTTGAGCAGGGCGGCCGGGGTGCCGGACGCGGGCGGCGTGTGAACCGTCGCGTCACCGTCCCCACGGGAAGTCCCGCAGGGCCGCGAGATTGCGCAGGGCGAGCTCCGCCGGACCGTCCGGACCCTCGACGGGCCCGTCCCCCGCGGCCCAGGCCTCCAACGCGGCACGGACGGCGGCGCTCGCCACAGCGGCGGCGAAGCGCAGCTCGGGGGTGAGCGCGGGTGGCTCACCCGTCGCGGCAACGTTGTCGCCGCCGCCCCCGGGTACCCCGGTCACACCGGAGGTCCCGGGTGTGCCCGCACGTGTCACCCGTTCCGCCAGCACCTCCCCGAGCAGCCGCTCGGACGCCTGGCACACCTCCGCCCACACCCTGCCCAGGGACGGGGTCGCCTCGGCCAGGCGCAGGAGTGTGCGGACCCACTCCCAGGAGGACGCCGAGACGCCTACGCCCGGGGTGAGGGTGTGGTGCACCCCCTGCTCCAATGCCCGCAGCACACCGGCGTCGGGGGGAGCGGCACGCACCGCCTCCACCCAGCGCTGGGCGCCGGTCGCGTAGAGCGGGGCGACGGCTTCTTCCTTGGTGGCGAAGTACCGGTAGAAGGTGCGCGGGGCGATGCCGGCGGCCTGGGCGATGTCCTCCGCGCGGGTGGCGCGCAGGCCGTGCCGTACGAAGAGACCGGCTGCGACCCGGGCGATCTCCATACGTGTTTCGGCCTTCCGCCGCTCGGTCAATGAGGACGGAGGCGGGGTCGGGGTGGTGCTGCTCACGCCCGGCAGGCTATGCCCATGTGACACAATCTGCCACTGGCGGGCCACCCCGTGGTTCAGGTACGGGGTGGCCCGCCCTCCAGAAGCAGAGAGCCGGGCCCCGGCGTCCGGGGGGAAGGACGCCGAAGCCCGGTCTCGGGGAAAGTCCCGGCGCCGGGGGGATTGCGACGGGACGTGGCTGTCGGGGGTCAGGGGCGTGACCCCGGGTCCGAACTGGTGGACCCAGAAGTCTTGTTCCCTGAGTCCGCGGATTGAAGCGGCGTTACAACGCCATGTTTGCGCGGTCTTTCGCCACCCGGCGTACGCGGTGCGCCCCGGGCGCACACGGTCCGTCACCCACTGGCCGTGGGAACGAGTCGTACGCCCGGACGCTCACCGTCTTCCACCGGTCTGACGCGCCCGGCGAAGGCAGGTTGTCCGCCCGGCGCCTCGGGGGTCACGCCGCCGCGTCGAACCCGGTGCTGCGCGCCAGCTTCTTCAGCTCGAGCAGCGCGTGCTTCTCGATCTGCCGGATGCGCTCGCGGGTCAGGCCGTGCTCCTTGCCGACCTCGGTCAGCGTGCGCTCCCGGCCGTCCTCGATGCCGTAGCGCATCTTGATGATCGACGCCGTGCGCTGGTCGAGCCGGCCGATGAGGTCGTCCAGCTCCTCGCTGCGCAGCAGCGTCAGCACCGACTGCTCGGGCGACACCGCCGAGGTGTCCTCCAGGAGGTCGCCGAACTGGGTCTCGCCCTCGTCGTCCACCGACATGTTCAGCGAGACCGGGTCACGAGCCCAGTCCAGGACGTCGGTGACGCGCTCCGGCGTCGAGCCGAGCTCGGCCGCGATCTCCGCGGGCTCCGGGTCCCGGCCGTGCTCGCGGTTGAACTCGCGCTGCACACGGCGGATCCTGCCGAGCTCCTCCACGAGGTGGACGGGCAGGCGGATCGTACGGGACTGGTCGGCTATCGAGCGGGTGATGGCCTGGCGGATCCACCACGTGGCGTACGTGGAGAACTTGAAGCCCTTGCGGTAGTCGAACTTCTCGACCGCGCGCACCAGGCCGGCGTTGCCCTCCTGGATCAGGTCCAGCAGCGGCAGACCGCTGCGGGGGTAGCGGCGGGCGACGGCGACGACGAGGCGCAGGTTGGAGCGGATGAAGACGTCCTTGGCGCGCTCGCTCGCGTCGACCAGGGCCTGCAGCTCCTCGGGGGAAGCCCCGGCCTTGTTCTCCTCCAGGCCGTCGAGGATCTGCTGTGCGAACACACCCGCTTCGATGATCTGCGACAGCTCGACCTCCTTGGCGGCGTCGAGCAGCGGTGTGCGCGCGATCTCGTCGAGGTACATGCCGACCAGGTCGCGGTCGGCGATCTCGCCGCCATGGGCGCGAACACTGCTTGCCGCGTCGGCCGTCTCGCCGGTGGCGGACTGACGACGGGCGACGGCACGGGTTGCCATGCGAGCTCCCTTGCGATGGTGAGGTCAGCGGGTGGTCCTTCGGACGCCGGGCTCCGTCTTCCGGGACTCTCCGGACTCTCCTCGGGTGCCCTGCATCCGATGGAAACAACGACTGGAATCAGGACAGAATTCCCAACCCGGCCTCCGATTTTTCTGATCATGCAGTACCCTGTCCGGCCACGCAGGGAGGCGCGATGCTGTCGGAGCGTACAGAGGTGCAGGTCAGGCCGGGAGTCGAGAGCGACCTCGAAGCCCTCACGGACCTCTACAACCACTATGTACGTGAGACGGCGATCACATTCGATACCGCGGTTTTCACTCCGGAGGAGCGCCGCCCTTGGCTGCTCTCCCACCCTGAAGACGGGCCGCACCGCCTGATGGTTGCCACGGAGCCGGTTGCACAGGAGGTTCTGGGCTACTCCACTTCCAGCCCTTTCCGAATGAAGCCCGCCTATGCCACCTCCGTGGAGACGACCGTGTACGTCGCCCCGGGCGCCGGCCGGCGTGGCATCGGCACACTCCTCTACACGGCCCTCTTCGCGGCCCTGTCGGGTGAGGACCTGCACCGTGCCTACGCGGGCATCGCGCTGCCGAACGAGGCGTCGGCCCGGCTGCACGAGGGCTGCGGATTCCGGCACGTCGGAACGTACCGGGAGGTGGGCCGCAAATTCGGCCGGTACTGGGACGTGGCCTGGTACGAGAAGCCGCTGTAGGACCGCCCCCGCGGGCACACGGCCCGGGCCTGCCTCAGCCGAACTGGACCGACCGCTTCGCCAGCCCCATCCAGAACCCGTCGATCACGGACTTCTGCGAGTCCAGCTCACCGGCCGCGTCGGCCGCCCCCATGGTCACGAACAGCGGGGCGAAGTGCTCGGTGCGCGGGTGGGCCAGCTGCCCCGCGGGCGACTTGCGGGTGAAGTCGAGCAGGGCGTCCACGTCGCGCGCCTCCAGCGCCCGCCGGCCCCAGTCGTCGAACTCCGCCGACCACGCGGGGATGCCGCCCTGCCGCAGGGCGGCCAGGTTGTGGGTGAAGAAGCCCGAGCCGACGATGAGCACGCCCTCGTCCCGCAGCGGGGCGAGCTTGCGGCCGATCTCCATGAGTCGGACCGGGTCGAGCGTCGGCATGGACACCTGCAGGACCGGGAGGTCGGCCTCCGGGTACATCTCGACCAGCGGGACGTACGCGCCGTGATCGAGGCCGCGGTCGGGGACGTCCTGGACGGGGATGCCGGGGGCGCGCAGCAGTTTGCGCACGGACTCCGCGAGCTCCGGTGCGCCGGGGGCGTCGTACTTCACCCGGTAGTAGTGCTCGGGGAAACCCCAGAAGTCGTAGACGAGCGGGACGGCCTGCGTCGCGCCGAGGGCGAGCGGGGCCTCCTCCCAGTGGGCGGAGACGATCAGGACGGCCTTGGGCCGGGGCAGTCCGGCGGACCAGGCGGCCAGCTCACCGGGCCAGACGGGGTCGTCCGCCAGGGGCGGCGCGCCGTGGCTGAGGTACAGAGCGGGCATGCGCTCCTGGGTGACGGCGGACATGCTGCGGCTCCTTCCAAAACGTGGTTCCCTGACAAAACTGTACGGGCCATTTGTTTAAAGTTCAAGGAGGGGCCACGTAGAGTGGAACACATGAAGGCACCCGCATCCGCACCGACAACCGGCTCGACCGCCCGACCCCAGGAGCCGCGCTGGCTCACCGACGAGGAGCAGCGCGTCTGGCGCTGGTTCATGGAGGGCGCCACCCTCCTCGACGACCATCTCGACCGTCAGCTGCAGCGCGACGCGGGCATGCCGCACGTCTATTACGGCCTTCTGGTCAAGCTCGCCGAGGCGCCGCGGCGCAGGCTGCGGATGACCGAGCTCGCGATGCTGGCGAAGATCACCCGCTCCCGTCTCTCGCACGCCGTCGCGCGTCTGGAGAAGAACGGCTGGGTGCGCCGGGAGGACTGCCCCGACGACAAGCGGGGCCAGTTCGCCGTCCTCACGGACGAGGGCCTCCAGGTGCTGCGGAAGACCGCGCCCGGGCATGTCGAGGCCGTACGCCAGGCCGTCTTCGACCGGCTCTCGCCGGAACAGCAGAAGTCCCTCGGCGAGATCATGCGGATCGTCGCCGAGGGACTTCAGCCTGCCGAAGCGGGTGCGGACCTGCCCTGGCTCCGCTGAGCCGCGCGGGGCCGGGGCAGGTCCTGGATTCCGTAGGTGCGAGGCGTCCCCTTCCTCGCGCCTGCGGATGGCCCGAAGGGGTGGGGTTCGCGGCCGTCAGTGGGCGACGACCGGGATCTGCACCTCGTCCGCCGCGTCCTGACCGGAGTCGCTGCCGGTCACGGTGCCGGTGCCCGGGCGGCCGGCGTTGACGAAGGTCAGGGCGATCGCGGCGGCCACCACGAGGATGCCGACGGCGAACCAGATGGCGCTGGTGTAGCCCTGCACCATGGCCTCCAGCTGGACCAGCTGCTGCTGGGACCGGCTGGTCGCCCCGGCGATGTGGTCGGCGACGTACGCCGTCGTCGCCGAGGCGGCGATGGTGTTCAGCAGGGCCGTGCCGATCGCGCCGCCCACCTGCTGCGAGGTGTTGACCATCGCGGAGGCGACACCGGAGTCCCGCGGCTCGACGCCCTGGGTGGCCAGCGACATGGCCGGCATGAACGCCGTACCCATGCCGAGACCGAGCAGCAGCATCGCCGGCAGCAGCAGAGCGGCGTACGAGGAGCCGATCTCCAGCTGGGTCAGCAGCAGCATGCCGAGTGCGGCGACCAGGAAGCCGGGGCCCATCAGCAGGCGCGGCGCGACCCGGGTCATCAGGCGGGTGCCGATCTGGGTGGAGCCGGTGATCATGCCCGCGATCATCGGCAGGAAGGCGAACCCGGTCTTGACCGGCGAGTAGCCCTTCACGATCTGCAGGTAGTAGGTCAGGAAGAGGAACAGGCCGAACATCGCGATGATCGCGAGACCGAGGGAGAGGTAGATCCCGCCGCGGTTGCGCTCGGTGACCACGCGCAGCGGCAGCAGCGGGGCCTTGACCTTCGACTCGACGAGCACGAAGGAGAGCAGCAGCACGGCCGAGGCGACGAACATGCCGACGGTGACGGAGTCGCTCCAGCCGTTCGACTCGGCGCGGGTGAAGCCGTAGACGAGGGCGACCAGGCCGAGGGTGGACAGGATCACGCCCGGGATGTCGAGCGGGGAGCGGTTGCGGCCGCCCTCCGGCTCGCGGATGACGAAGTACGCGCCGGCCGCGGCGACGATGGCGAACGGGATGTTCACGAAGAACGTCCAGCGCCAGTCCAGGTACTCGGTGAGGAAGCCGCCCAGGATCAGACCGACGGCGCCGCCGCCACCGGCGATCGCGCCGTAGATGCCGAACGCCTTGGCACGCTCCTTGGCGTCGGTGAACATCACAGCCAGCAGGGAGAGCGCGGCGGGCGCGAGCAGCGCACCGAAGACGCCCTGGAGGGCGCGGGCGCCGAACATCATCGCCTCGTTGGTGGCCGCGCCGCCGAGCGCTGAGGCCGCGGCGAAGCCGCCCAGACCGACGACGAAGGCCTTCTTGCGGCCCCACAGGTCGGCTATCCGGCCGCCGAACAGGAGCAGACCGCCGAAGGCGAGGGCGTAGGCCGTGACGACCCACTGCCGGTTGCCGTCGGAGATGCCGAGGTCCTGCTGGGCCGAGGGCAGGGCGATGTTCACGATGGTGGCGTCCAGGACGACCATCAGCTGGGCGAGGGCGATGAAGACGAGCGCTTTCCAGCGGCCGGCGTCCGGCTCTCTGGCCGGTGTGGCGAGGGTCTTCGAGGCTGTTTCAGACATGGGGATACCCACTTCGGGACTTCGTGACGGAAAAAGGTGACGAAAGGGAACGGCGCGCCCGAGCGGACGACCGTAGGGACTGTCCTGGTGTTCAGACGGACGGAAAGGGCTGAACCAATCGGTCAGGGTCGGCGGAGGTCCTCCAGGGTCACGGCCGTGCCCGGCAGGACGGAACGAGCGGGAGCCCGCAGCCCGTCCAGGAACAGCTGGAGATGGCGATGGACGAAACGGTCGGCCCGGAAGCAGTCCGTACCGGCCGGGGGCCGGCTGAGCTGGGCCACGGCGATCATGACGTCCCCGACGTCCACGTCGGACCGGAGCTGCCCGGCCGACCTGGCGCGGTCCATGACCTCCGCGATCAGCCGCTCGACCCGTTCGCGCGCGGCCTCCAGGTCCGGGTGGTGCTGGTCGAACGTGCTGGAGACCATCGGGCACAGCGCGCTGATGCGCTCGTCGGCGGCGGCGTGCACGAAGCGCTCCAGCGCCTCGAACGCGTCGCCGGTCTCGGTGAGCGCGGCCTCGGCGGCCGCGGCCGTGCGGTCCATGACGGAGCAAACGACCTCGCGGACGAGTGCGTCGCGGTCCGGGAAGTTGCGGTACACCGTGGCATTGCCGACGCCGGCCCGGCGGGCGATCTCGTCGAGCGGCACCTCGGGGCCGTGCTCGACGAACATCTCCCGGGCGGCGGTGACGATCCGCTCCCGGTTGCGCAGGGCGTCGGCGCGGGGCCGGGACACCTTGCGCGCTTCGGGGCTGGCGGTCTGCACGGCGTACTCCTCGTTCCGGTAGGCGGGTGGTGCTCCGATCCGGGGAGCGGGTCCCCGTTTCGGTCGGACACATGGCTAAACGGGGAGTAGGTCCCCGGTATTTCCCGCTCCCGCGGAAATTCTCTGTGACCTGGCTCACAAAGCACTGCACAGCGCTGCATGTGGCCTGGCTCACACGCCACTCAGACCGCTACTGACGGGAAACCCACGATCGGTCTCTTCCAGCGCGCGTCCCCCCCAACCCGCGACGCAGGGTGATCGCAAGGGTGCAGCCGGAGACGGGAGGCTGCCGTGGCGCGGGAGGTCCCTTGCAGGTCCCTTGCATACAGCCACCGCCCCGGCGCCCCCGCCCGGGCGGCTCGGGCCCGCCCCGCCGCCGGATACCCGGGCGCCGGCTGGCCGCACTGGTCTGTGTGAGCGCCCTGACCTTCACCGTCAGCACCTCGGCCGGCACGGGCCGGCTCGCCCCGGGCGCCGGCACGGCGGGATCAGGCCCGATCGTCCTGTCCCACACCCCCGCACACGGCCCCTGCATGATCCGCGGCGCACGCGAGGTCCAGATGTCCGAGGGCATCCCCACCGCCACCGGCTACACCCGCTCCACCGGCACCGTCCACGCCCTCACCCTGATGATCGACTTCTCCGACGCCCCCGGCGAGGGCGACGCCCAGGACCGCTTCCGCGAATTCTTCCCGCGGACCCGCGAGTGGTTCCGCACCAGCTCCTACGGCCGCCTCGACTACCGCCCCGAGACCCCGATCCCCGGCTGGCTGCGGATGCCGAAGTCCTTCCGGGAGTACGGCATAGAGCGCGGGGCTCCGTTCGAGCCCGGCTACCGCACCCTGGTCCAGGACCTCGTGGCCGTGGCCGACCCGGAGGTGGACTTCCGCGCGTACGACCTGCTCAACGTGCTGGTGAGCCCCAACGCCGGCCCCTCCGCCCTGGACACGGTCCTGTCCGTCACCTTCGCCGGCAACCCGGACGCCCCCGTGGCCGACGGCATACCCGTGGCCAACGCATCCTTCGTCTACTCCCGCCAGGACGACGGCTCCGGCTCCTACGACCGCACCGGCTACCGCGTCCTCCCCCACGAGAACGGCCATGTCTTCGGCCTCCCCGACCTGTACACCGCGGAGGGCGGGGGCGCGGTCGGCCACTGGGACATCATGAGCGAGGACTGGGGCGCCAACAACGACTTCCTCGGCTGGCACAAGTGGAAGCTGGGCTGGCTCGACGCCGCCCAGGTCCACTGCGCGGCGTCCCCCGGCACCACGGAGTACACCCTGACGCCGCTGGCCCAGGCCGGTGGCTCCAAGCTGGTCTTCATCCCCCTCGACGGCCGCACCGGCTACGCCGTGGAACTGCGCACCCAGGCCGGCAACGACGAGGCGGTGTGCCGCCCGGGCGTCCTGATCTACAAGGTCGACGCGGAGGTGGACACGGGCATGGGCCCGGTCACCGTCACCGACTCCCGCCGCAACAGCGGCGGCTGCACGCGCGCGCCGAACGTCCACGCGGAGCTGTCGGACGCGCCGTTCACTCCCGGCGAGACGTTCCGGGACGCGGGCCGGGGCGTCACGGTCGAGGTGAGGGGGGTGGGGGCGGGAGCGGCGGGGGCGGGGGGAGGGGTGGAGGGGGGGTATCGGGTGCGGGTGACGAGGGAGTAGTGCGGGGGGGGTGTCTGGCGGCCGGGCCGCGGGGCCATCTGGCTGGCTGTGCCTCTGCCTCTGCCTCTGCCTGCTGCCTGCTGCCTGCTGCCTGGCCACGGTCACTCGGCCACCAGCTGCCCGGCCACCTGGCACCTGGCACCTGGCCACCGATCTCGTATTACTCCGATCATTCGGATCACTCGGATCACTCGGATCACTCGGATTACGGTGGGCCTGCCGCGACCGTCGCGAGCGCAGTACCGGAGAGCCGATGCCAGCGAAGCCCATGCCCGAGCCCCCGGAGGGGTCCGCCCCGTCGGCCGACGAAAACGGGCCGACGGCCGAGAAGGACGTCCCCGAGGAGGCGGTCACTCCCCTCATCCGCGGCATCGCGGTCCTGCGGGAACTGACGGAGGCGGGCGGCACGCTGAGCCTGAGCGGTCTGGAACGCGCCACCGGCCTCGCCCGCTCCACGGTGGACCGCATCACGGCCACGCTCGCCCGCATGGGCTACGTCCGCTTCGACGGCCGGGACGTCCACCTGTCCCCCCGTCTGATGGAGCTGGGCAACGCCTACATGTCGGCCCTGCGCCTGCCCGCTCTGCTCGCCCCGCACGCGGACGCCCTGGCCGACGAACTGGACGAGTCGGTCTCGCTCGCGGTCGCCGACCTCGACGGCATCCGCTTCATCCACCAGGCGACCCGCCGCCGCGCGATGTCCCTCAGCTTCCGCATCGGCGACCTGCTCCCCGCCGAACGCACCGCGCCGGGCCCGCTGTTCGCGACGGAGTGGACGGCCACGGACTGGCGACGCTGGCGAAACCGGAAGGCGGCGGACCCGAGGGACCTGTCCTTCACGGCCGTACCCCCGCGCCGGTACGGAGCGGACGCGCGGGACGACGAGACGTTCGCACGCCGCACGCAGGAGGCGTCGGCGAACGGCTGGTCTTTGGACGACCAGCTCATCGAGCCGGGTCTGGTGGCGATCTCGGTACCGGTCCGAGCCCCGGGAACGGACGGCAGGATCGCGTGCGTGGCGAGCGTGGTCAGCCACACAAGCCGCCACACCGCACGCCACCTGCGCACGACGCTGCTCCCGAGACTGCGGTCCGCGGTAGGGGCCATGGAACAGGAACTCCAGAACACCCCACCCCCCGAGCCCGGCCCTCCCCCCTCGGACCTGGCGCGCTGGACGGGCGCGTCCAAGCAGCAACTGGGCCGCGAGTTCATCGAATCCCTGGCCCGTGGCCTGACCGTCCTCACGGTGTTCGGCGAGGGCAGGCCGGAGCTGACCCTCACGGAGGTGGCCCGGGCGACGGGCCTGGCCCGGGCGACGGCCCGCCGCGCCCTGATCACCTACGAACACCTGGGCCTGGTGGCCTCGACGGGCCGCACGTTCACCCTGACCCCGAGGGTCCTCTCCCTAGGCTTCCCGCCGCTGTCCCGTACGTCCCTCCCCGAGATCGCCCAGCCTCACCTGGCCGATCTGACGTCCCGCATCCACGAATCGACGTCACTGGCGGTGCTGTCGGACTCCGGCGAGGAGATCCAGTACACGGCGAGGGTGACGACGGCCCGGGTGATGAGCGTGAACATCACGGTGGGCACCCGCCTGCCGGCGTACGCGACGGCACTGGGCAGGGTCCTGCTGGCGGACGCGCCCGCCGGTGATGAAGGGACCCTGGCCTCGGTCCGCTCGCAGGGCTACGCCCTGGTGGACGAGGAACTGGAAGAGGGCCTCCGCTCTCTCGCGGTCCCGATCCGCGACCGGTCGGGCCGGGTGGTGGCGGCCCTGAACACAGCGATGCACGCGAGCCGCCACACCCCGAGGGAGTGCGTGACGGACCTACTCCCGGAACTGACGACCACGGCCACCCGCATCCAGACAGACCTCCACACGGCGTCCCGCTTCACCCGGGTCCCGCTGTCCTGACCGGCTCCCTGCTCACCCCACCCGACCTCTCCCCCACCACCCACCGTCCGCCCCGCCCCCACACCCGCCCGACCCGCATCCGGTACGCTGACGCCTGTGGTCCTCCCAGACCACGGGCACGTCGCTGCTTGCGTCCACTGCCACTGCCTTCGTAGCTCAGGGGATAGAGCACCGCTCTCCTAAAGCGGGTGTCGCAGGTTCGAATCCTGCCGGGGGCACAGAGATAAGGGCCAGCTCAGGAGGGGTTTCCTCCCAGGCTGGCCCTTCGTCGTTTCAGGCGCCGTGCCACACGCGTGCCACTACGTCCGCTCGGCGCCCTCTCCGTGGGTACCTGAAGCCACTCCCCCGCCGCCCCGGATCATGGCCCCAAGGCGGTCCGCGATGGCCCTGTCCCGGTCGCTGGTCATGTGCTGATAGATCAGCGCGGCTCGGGAGCTACTGTGCCCCATCCGCGTCATCAGCTCCCGCGTGCTGGCCCCGGCCGTGGAGGCCAACGTGTTGCCCGTGTGCCGCAGGTCGTGAAAGTGCAGTTCGGCCGTGACGCCAGCTGCCTTCCGGGCCTTGACCCAGTCGTCGCGGAAGTTGCTGCGACGCAACTGCCCGCCCTGGGGTCCGACAAAGACGTGCCCCTCACGGCCGGGAGCGGCGAAGTGCTCCAGGTGGTGCGTGACCGCGTCGAGGAGTTCGGCCGGGAAGGAGACGGAGCGCACCCCGGCCGAGGACTTCGGCGCCTTGTCGAAGAGCCGACCGTCCTGCAACTCGGCCTGAGCACGGCGCACGGTGACGGTCAGCCCCTCCAGGTCGATGTCCCGGCGCCGCAGGGCCGCCAGCTCACCGAACCGCAGCGTGGTGAAGGCCGCCAGGAGCACGAGCAGCCGATAGCGCGGCGCCATCGAGTCGGCCACGGCGAAGACCTCGGCCACCGTGAGGACAGGCCGTTCGGGCACGTCGTAGCGGTCCGCACCTTTGATGCGGCACGGGTTGCGCCTGATCAGCTCGTCGTCCACGGCTGTGTTCATCAGGGCGCGCAGCAGTTGGTATGCCTTGACCACCGTCGGCTCACCGAGGCCGGCCGCGAGGAGCTTGCCGCGCCAGCTGCGTACCCGGGCCGTTGTCACGTCGGCCACGCTCCCGGCCCCGAAGGTGGGCAGGATGTGCAGCCGCATTACCGACTCGTTCCGCTCGCGAGTGCGGTCAGCTAGCTTTCGGTCCCGCAGCCACGCGGTGGCGTACTCCTGGAAGTTCACTGCCCCGGCGTCCGGGTCCGACCACTGCCCGCGCGTGATGTCCGACTCGATGTGTGTCAGCGCGACTTGGGCGTCTGTCTTGGTCGGGTAGGTCTTCTCCGCCGGGCGCAGTTGCCCCGTCTCCGGGTCCCGGTAGCGGACCTGCCAACGGCCGGACGGAAGCTGCCGGACCGAGCCGAAGTCCCGTCGTCTCCCCTTCTTGTTGGCCATCAGGCAGCCCTCCGCAGGGAGCTGCGCCGATGGCCGATCGGCTGCACTGTATGGGCGTCGATGAAGGCGTTCAATGCGCTCTCCGGGATACGGACGTGTCGGCCGACCTTGACGAACACGATGCGTCGCTCGGCGATCAGGCGGCGCGGAAAGCGTTCTGTGGTGCCGAGGAGTTCGGCCACCTGCGACACGGTCAGGTAGCGGTCAGCCATGGGTGGGCTCTCCTTCCGTTCCGGGGGCGGGTTCGAGGGTTTCGGTTAGCCAGGCTTCGGCGTCGGTGAGGCCGGTTCCGGCGTAGACCCAGTGCGCGAGGACGAGAGTCGTGTCCTGGTCGGTCTCGGCCGCAGCGGCGGCTTGTGCGCGTCGCCATTCGGCGCGGGCGTCGCGGAGGGCGCCGAGGGTGGTGGAGTAGCGGCGGGACTTGGTGGAGAAGTGGCCGCGGAAGCCGAGCATGTGGGCCCAGGCGCGGAGGCGGAGGTGTTCGAGGTCCTTGCGTGCGCCGAGGGTCCAGGCGGTGCGGATGAGTCGGCGCGCGTGGTCGGTGAGGTCGAGCTGGGCGAGTTCGGCGAGGAACTTCAGCGGCCGGTCCAGAGCTCCCGTCGCTGTCTCGGCACCCTTGGTGGCGTACTTCGCGATGTACGCGGCGACGGCCCGTTCGGTCAGCTCTTGGCCGCCGTCGAAGTCGGCCGAGCGGATGGTGCGCACGTCGAGCTGACGGCCGAAGGAGAAGGCATGCGCCCGCCCGTCGATGACCGGGCCGTCCACGCGAGCGGCGGCGGTGGCGGCCTGGATGGCGTCAGTCAGCAGCTCGGCGGTGGCCCAGGCAGGTGGTGGGGTGTCGCCGCCCTCGGGGCCGTCGATGCGGATTACGGCATGGAAGTGGACGGCTCCGCGCTTCTGGTACTCGGCGACCTTGGCGTAGGACACCCGGGCGTACTCGCGGAAGGCCCGCTGAGTCAGTCCGGCACGCTTGGCGACCTCCCGGCGCAGATAGGTCGAGAAGCGCCGCCACAGCGGACCGGCGTGCGCGTTCCAGAGCACGGCTGCTTCGTAGTCGTAGGTGTCCGGGCCGAGGGGGGTGCCGAGTGCGGGGTCGTCCTGATCGTGGAGCGTGCCGCAGCGGCAGCGGCGGACCGAACCGGCCGGGCCGGTGGGGCGGTTGTGGACCGGGCCGAAGCTCGGCGCGGTGAAGGTGGCGAAGACGCGCGGGTGTGCGGCAACGCGTTCGGGGACGCCCTTGCCGCCGCGCAGGCCGCTGGTAATCAGGTGGAAGGTGTCGCGGCGGTAGACCTCGGCGCAGGCCGCGCAGCGGGTGGTGCGGCGGTTGTTGCAGCGGACCAGTAGGTGACCGGCCGGGAGGCTGGAGGAGTCGAGGTGGTGAAGGACGTTGCCTATCTCGCCGGTGCGGGTGTTCACGTCGTACTCGGTGCGGTGGCCATCGAGGCGGATCGGGTGGGTGCAGCCGCCGAGGCCGGCGAGCTGACGCAGGAGTGCGGGCATGGTGCCCAGGGCGGCCAGTTCGCCGAGTTCGTGGAGCGGGGGCGGAATGGCGCGGGTGATGATGGCTTCTCCTTCTGGTTCGGCTGGAGGGAGAGGGCCCCGGGGCGGCGGATGCTTGGCGGTATCGAGGCCGCCCCGGGGCCTGGTGTGTCAGTGGCGGTGCTGGTCGCGGATCATCGAGCGCAGGACCACGGCGGCGACGGCTACGGAGATGGCCGTGACGGCGACGGCGGCCAGGAGTGCGGTCAGCACGACGCCGCCGACGAGGACGGCCGCGACCGCTCCCGTGCTGACGGAGATCTGAGGGGCGGGACGCCGCGCGGGTGCCTGGTCGGCCACGGTGTGGGGGTGCGCGGGCGGCGGTGTCGGGCTGTCGGGGTACTTGGGCAGGAACACAGCGAAGCTCTCCTTACCTACTCGTCTAGTCATGTGAGCCGTTGACGATGTCCACGCCGGAGCGCGTTCCGGACTCGATGGCGGGGGCCATGAACGTGTGCGAGAGCCAGAAGCCGAAGAGGGCGATCAGGACGACGATCCACGTGCGGACGCCGAGGAACTTGACCGCTCCCCAGGCGAAGAAACCGAGGACGACGACGAGCGGCAGACTGACAGTCACGGTTTCCGGGTCCTTTCAGCGGACGGGGCAGCGGTGGGTACGGGCGGCCAGCTCGGCGGCAGCGCGGCTGTCGTAGTCGGTGGAGAAGCCGCAGCGCGGGGCCGTGCAGGCGGCGGTGTGCTTCTCCCGGCCGCGACCGTCGTAGTACGTGCCGACCTGGACGGGGCCGATGCGAGTGACGGAGCGGAAACGGCGGTTGGTGCTCACGTAGGTCCTCCTCTCAGAGCTGGGCGGCGATGGCGTCGGCCATGGGCGACGGAACGCCGAGGCGGGTGCGCAGGGTCGAGGTGTCGATGGCCGTTCCGGTGCGGGCGTGGTGCTCGGCGGCGACTTTCCGGGCGTGCTCAACCAAGGCAGCCGGGACGGCTACCGGCGATGGGGCCGGAGGCGGAGCCGGTACCGGCTCGACTTCCGGTGTCACCGGGGGTTCCGGAACGGGATCGGGCTCCTCCTCCTGGTCCTCGATGCCCTCGGGCGTCTCTCCGTCGACGGGTTCACTGGTCTCGTCGCGCGATGTCGGCGAGGAGTGGACGAGAAGGGTTCCGCCGAGGAAGGCGACCGCGGGCCAGCCCGCGACGAGGATGCGGAGCCAGGCCGGGACGTGGTCCAGGTCGAGCAGTCCGGCGGTGGCGATGTTGGCGCCGAGGGATGCGGCAAGCGCGATCAGGAACCAGCACCACCCGGCCGTTTTCGCCTCCCCGGAGCGCAGTCGGCGCCAGGCTGCGACGAGCAGCAGATCGACGCTGATCGGGTAGGCCCACGCTTTCCACCCGTCTTGTCCGGCCGCCGAGGCGACGTCGTGGAGGTGGGCGAAGGACAGTGCGGCGGCGATAACCGCTTGGACGAGCACCGCATCGACGCGGGCCAGGTGGGCGCGCATGCTGCGGCTCCTTCCGGATTCAGGCATGGGAGGGGTAGGGACGTGGCGTGAGGCGGTCACGCCGACCGGGTTTGACTGGGGGTGCAGGTCAGTCGGTCACCGGTCGGGGCCACATGACCGGGCCCGGTGTCTCGACGGGCCGCACGGGCACATCGGGCCGGAAAGGCTTGAGCGCGGGCAGGTTGGGGACCAAGTGGGCCGACTCTCGGCAGGTCTCGGCCGCGTCGCCGAGCGAGAGGTACGGCGTGCGGATGCGGGACCAGCCGCCCGAGGTGTCACCGGCCACGGCGAGGCCGGGCCGTTCGGGGGCAATGGCGCATGCGGCGGAGACCGCCTCGGGGGCGATGTCGCCGAGCGCCATCTTGGCGGAGGCTTCGTCGTTGACGCGGTGGCAGACGCGGCCGGTCAACTGGGCTCGCAGCATGGTCGCTCCCTTGCCGAGTTCGGCGCCGAAGCGCTGTCCGCAGACCTCCAGGTAGATGCCGGCCGCGCGGCCGAGCTGGGCGAGCCGGATGAGCTGGGTGACCATCTCGTCGCGCCGTTCCTCGTCCTTCCTGGTAGCGACGAGGAAGAGTTCAGCGACCTCGTCAACGAACAGCACAAGGGGGCCGGGACGTTCGGACTCGGGCAGTCCCCAGACATCCGAGGTGACCTCCTCGGCCGGGGTGTCCGGGGCGATGTCTTGCCGGGCCTTGATCAGGTCGTATCGGTCCTCCATTTCCTTTACGAGCACGAGCAGCAGCTCGGCGGCCTGCTCCGGGTCGGTCGCCAGCGCCGACAGCCGTGGAGCGAACGGCGCCAGCTCCACACCGCGCTTGCAGTCGATACCGACCAGGGCGACCGGCTGAGGGGCAAGTCCGGCGATCAGGTGCCGCAGATACATGGACTTGCCCGACAGCGTCGCGCCGAGGGTGAGTTGGTGCGGGATGGTTCGGTAGTCGCGCACGAATGGCGTGGCGTCCTCCCGCAGGGCAACCGGGACGCTCAGCAACCCACTGTCGATCTTGCGCGGCATTCGCACCCGGCGTAGGACATCGAAGCCGACGAGCCGCAGTTCGACCACGCCCGGCTTGACCGTCGAGACGTACACGGCATGGACGCCCCAGGCGTGCCGCAGCCGTTCGGCCGAGGCGGCTACGTCAGCCGGTTCCTGCCCCGGAGCGAGCCGGAGCCGAAGCCGCAGCCCGGTCGAGGTGGGCCGGATGATGCCCCGACGCGGCGGCACGGGACGAACTTCACGGCGAGTGGTGGCCTTGACCGCCAGCATCCGCAACCGGGACGGAGCCACGGTCAGGCCGCAGGCCTCCATGACCGAGCCGTACGAGCTGAGGAGCCGGGCCGTGGATATCGGCAGGCCGACCGTGGACCAGTACACCCCGGGATGCTTGGCCCGGGCGTAGGCGGCCCCGCCGCCGAGTGCGGCGACAGGACCACCCACCTCCAGAAGTGTCGTCAGATCGGTCATCAGGCAGCGGCCCCAGAAGCGGCCGGGAACGCGGCCGGAGTCACGGCGGCGGCGCGGTAGGCGATGCCGTGCCGCTGCTGCCCGTTGAAGACGCTCTCCCACGGCCGGGCCACCAGACCCGGCAGCGAGACCGGAGCCCCGAGCGTCAGCCCCTCGGACACCCCGCTCTCGGGAACGGTGACCTTGATCAGCGACGATTCGCCGTCCTCCAGGTAGACGACGCCGATCGTCATCAGGGCCTCTCCGCTGGTGGCGTCCTTGGCGATCTCGCCCGTCTGCCGGTCGCGGACCTTGGGCTCGGGGGCCTCGGTCAGCAGGATCGTTGCGGCCGAGGTCTCTACACGGATGGTGCGCAAGACTCTTTCCCATCTACTCGTCTATACAAGATGCGTTGTTCGAACCCGATCTCCCGGGAACGGCAACCACCTTGCCACACAACTTGCCCACTCGTCTATACGAGTAAGCCTGTTGGGGTGTACGAGTTCGGGCAGGCAGCCCCGCGCACCACCGCCGATCAGGCGCTCACGTCGCCGGGAGCTGGTACGACAGGACGTACGCATCCGCCGCCATGACCGTGTCACAGACCTCCACGGCCCGCCCCTCCTGGTCGAACGCGGTCCGGATCAGGTGAATGACCGGCACGCCGGAGGCCAGCCGCAGCGTCCGCACCTCATCAGGCGAGGGCATCCGGGCACGGATCTCCTCCTCGAAGTGGTCGAGGCGGTGCCCCAGTTCCTCAAGCCGGGCGTAGATGCCACCGGGCCCGGGGTTCGGCTCAGCGATCGGCGTCCCGCGCGCGATGTCGAGCGGCAGATACGAGGTGGCGAACTCCACCGGCCGCCCGTCCAGCAGATACCGGCGACGCCGGGCCAGCACGCGCCGCACGGACCCGAGCCGGGTGGAGACGTCCTGGCTTGCCTTCTCCTCCTTGACCTCCAGGCTGTCCACCTGCGGGTGGCTGCCGGCGGCGTCGGCCTCCACGATGAACGCGGACTTCCCCTGCTCGCGATGACGCCGGGCGAACCGGTCTGAGGCGAGACGCCTGACAGGCGGACGTGGTCGCACGAAGACGCCCTTGCCATGCTCGGCGTGCACCAGGCCCTCGCCCTGGAGGACGGAGAAGGAGTTTCGAACCGTCATACGGGAAACCCCGTAATGCTCGACAAGCTCCGCTTCCGAAGGCAGCTTTTCGCCCTCCTTGAATCGCCCACGGTCGATGGCCTCGCGCAGCTGGTCGGCGATCTGCCGAAAGACCGCACGATCACTCGTGGGATCGAGGTCGCCGAGGAGGCCGGAGGAAAGAGAGGGCACGTGTACTCCTTTAGGTATCTAGACGAGTGGGCGAGCTTTGTTGCTACGGTGGAGAGCCTAGCCATCCGAGAGGGCAGAGGAACGTGAGCACCGAACGTCCGCACTCCGTGAGCGTCGCCGGAGTCATCGTCGACGACCAGGACCGCGCCCTCTTGATCAAGCGCCGCGACAACGGCCACTGGGAACCCCCGGGCGGCATCCTCGAACGCGAGGAAACCATCCCCGAGGCCCTTCAGCGCGAAGTTCTCGAAGAGACCGGCATCAAGATCGCGCTTCCCGCGACCCTGACCGGGATCTACAAGAACATGAAGGGCTTGATCGTCTCCATGGTCTTCCGCTGTGAGGCCGCCGACGGCACGCCCACCACCGGAGACGAGACCCGCGCACTGCGCTGGGCCACCCGCGAAGAAGTCATCGAACTCGCCGACGAGGCATACGCGATCCGCGTCCTGGACGCATTGGACGCGGCAGCCCCGCCGGCCATCCGCGCCCACGACGGCGTGAAACTCGTCTAGCCCGAACCCGCTGCACATGGCGGCCTACCAGCACGAAGGAACTTGTATGCACGAGTATACGAGCACCGCCCGGGTCTGGGGACTCACTTGCCCAGGATTTCCGGAAGAGGTGAGCCGGGCCCGCCGCTGGACGCGGGACATCCTGCGGGGATCTCCCCTGGCCGATGACGCCGAGTTGATCGTGAGCGAGCTGAGCGCGAACGCGATCCTTCACACGGCGAGCGGCGGGCTGGGCAGCTTTCACCTAGCCCTCGCGGTCTCCCCCAAGGTGGTCGCCCTGTCGGTCACCGACGAGGGAGGGACAGGCACCGCCCCGAAGGTCGAGCAGCCGAGCATGGACGCGGTACACGGTCGCGGCTTGGGCATGGTCAGCGTCATCGCACACCGGGTCATCGTCCACGGCAGCCACAGCGGCTACACCGTCACCGCCGAACTCTTCACGCACACCCAGCCAGGAGAACACCCGTGCTGATGGACAAGCCCCAGAGGGGCTTCTGGTGCGAGTGCTGGACGCAAGACGTCAACGACAAGACAGAGGCGCCGGCACTCCGGGCATCCTTCGACGCGTACTCGGCACCACAGGCAGACAGGTGGGTCGCGGTCGCCTTACGCACCATCTCACCAGCACTCGACCCGGACGCCTCCGACGAGGCATGGGCCTGGCTCTATGACGGCCGCATCGAGACTCGACGAGCTCTCTTGCGCATGGAACCCTGCACCGTCTCGGTGACCCACGCCAGCACCCGCATCACCTGGACGATCCGGCCAGCGGTCTTTCTACCGATGGCACACCGCCAAGGTGTCGAACTCCCAGCCTGCGCGTACGACTTCGTTCCCCGCGCCAAGGACTGAGTTACAACTTTCTCTACTGGTTCAAGGCGGCTCGCTCCGCTCCCCGCGCGCGGCCCGGCCCCCGGCCGGGCCTGCGCTCCTGTCTCCGCCCCGCTCCAGCCCGGCCGGCGCCCGTGCCGCGCGACACCCTCTGATCACGCTTGGACCAGGCCACCTGCTAGACCGGGTCCTCTTGAGTGGGCAGCAGGTGTTACGCCGTGATGAGCTGGGATAGCTCGTCGAACTTCCTGAGCATGCGCCCTAGGCTCGGACTTCTTTCAGCTGCGAGAGAGATGTCCATCCTTGCCGTCAGTCTCGGCTGCCATGTCGGTTTCACGTACTTGACTGGCTTCAAGGCAGCCGCGATGGATCTCCTCCTACCTGGTTCATAAGAGAACCCGTCCATCTGCAGGGTTTCCGCTGAGGCATAAAGCCAATCTTCCCAATTCCTATCCGCTAGGCAGAGCTCGACCGGGATGTGCGTAACGCTCCGGGCGCGTTGCACCATACTCGGTCCCAGTTCACAGACGAGGTCTCCCTCTCCGTCGAGAACGACAAGAACTGCTTGACAACCAGGCCTTGATGCGGCAGTCGCAACATAGCCTTCGATGCCACCTTGAACGGTGGCATTCTCCCTTCCATTGCAGGGGATCGGCTTCCCTAGGAAGTCTCTATAGTCCTCTTTAAGGAGCAACCAATTCCGCAGTAGGATTGGCAGCGACTTAGCGTCTCCCGGACCTTCCACCACTATGCCGATATGCTGAGAGTAAGGGCCCGCTGTCATGACGCCGCCGGGTCAAGCGAATCGGATCGCAGCAGTTGCCCTGGAGTGATCAACCCTTGCCTTACAGGCTCCCGAGCGTGTTCGGCTACCTTCGAAATCCGAGACTCGCCGTCTTCATTCCAAACAACGCGAATCGCGTCAACTCCTAGCGTGTCGATGATATCTGCACTATGCGTTGTGATGACTACCTGGGATTCCTCTGCCTGCTGGCGAAGGATATCCACCAGAGTACGCAGGGCCCCGAGGTGGATGGCAATCTCTGGTTCCTCAATCACCAGCAACTTTGGACGAGAGGGCTGATGCATTGCCAGTAGAATGCCGAAAGCCCGTAGCGTCCCGTCAGACATATGCTTGGCCAAGAACTCGCGCCGCTTCCCAGGCTCGACTTCCTGGAAGAAGGCTAGAGTTTCTTTGTCAGCGAAGTGACGCATTTCGATCCGACTGATCCCCGGGACGATAGCAGACAGTTCGTCCACCAGTTCTCCGCGCCGACTTGCCGATAGGCTTTCAAAAACGCTTGCA